>JBOFFO010000580.1:0-2541 GCA_051648665.1 Beijerinckiaceae bacterium
CCTATCCGTGGCGTGGCACGCTGACGGTCGATCCGGCGCCAGGTCGCGCCGACACGGCGGATGGCACAGCGGCGGCAAGCACACAGGTGGCGGCCTTCATGGGGCAAGCCGCAGCCGCGAATTTTACCGTGGGCAATGCTGCCGTGACTTATACTGGCGCGAATGAGTGGAGCCTGCGTCGTTTTGTATTGCATTATGCCGCTCTGGCGAGTGCTGCTGGCGGCGTCGATGGGTTTATTATCGGTTCGGAAATGCGTAGCCTGACGCGCGTGCGCGGTGCAACGGGCGGTTTTCCGATGACGCAGGCACTGGCCGATCTCGCCGTCGAGGTGCGGGCGCTCATCGGCGCGCAACCGGTGGTGACCTATGGCGCAGACTGGACCGAGTATGGCGGCGTTGTGCCGGAAGCAGGCACGCTGATGTTTCCGCTTGATGCGCTCTGGGCGCATCCTGCCATATCCTGCATCGGCATCGACTGGTATCCGCCACTGTCCGATTGGCGCGACGGGCAATTCCACGCCGATGCCTCTGTGGCGCGCAGCGTACTGGATAAAAATTATCTGGAGATGCGCGTCGCTGCGGGTGAGAATTTCGACTGGTATTATGCGGATGATGTGGCGCGCATGGCGCAAGCGCGCACGCCAATTACGGATGGCGTCTATGGCAAGCCGTGGGTGTATCGCGCCAAGGATTTGGCAGGTTGGTGGAGCAACGTCCATGTGCCGCGCGCTGGTGGCGTGGAAACAGCGCCGACGGCGTGGCAACCAGGCATAAAGCCAGTGTGGCTGCTCGAAATCGGTTGCCCTGCGGTTGATCGCGGCGCCAATGCACCGAACATATTTCCTGATGCGAAATCGAGCGCTGCGGGCCTGCCCTATGCCTCGCGCGGGTATCGCGATGATCTGATGCAGGCGCGTGCCGTGGCTGCGACGCTGGATTATTTCGATCCGTCCGGGCAGGCCAATGCCGCGCGCAATCCGGTATCGTCAGTCTATGGCGGCCGCATGGTCGATGCCGCGCGGATTCACGTGTGGGCATGGGATGCGCGGCCCTATCCTGAATTTCCCGCGCTCGCCGATTTATGGGGAGACGCGGAAAATTATGAACGCGGTCACTGGCTCAATGGCCGCATTGAGGGTGCGCCGCTCGATGAATTGCTGCGCGCTATCGCCGATGATTTTGATCTGGCCGATCTTCAGTCGGATGAGCTTGATCATTTTGTCGAAGGCTATGTCATTGACAGGCCCATGTCGTTTCGTGCTGCGGTGGAGCCGCTGGCGCGTCTGTTCGGCTTCGGTCTGGGCGATGGCCGGTTACGCTTCACAAGCGCATCGGGTTCTCCCGCATTGGTTTTGACGCCGGATGATTGTGTGCCCGAGCGCGATGGCGCGCTGTGGGATCTGCGCCGCGCACAGGAAACGGAATTGCCGGCTGAATTTACCGCAGGCTTTTCCGACAGCGGGGCCGAGTTCCGGCGTGCGACAGCCATTGCCCGCCGCGAAGGCGGAAAATCCCAACGGCAGCGTTTTGCCGACACGGCGCTTGTCGCGCGCCGCAGCGTGATGCACCGCCTTGCCGCTGCGCAGTTACATGATGCCTGGCTGGCGCGCGAAACCGTCGAGTTTGCCCTGCCGCCCAACCGTATCGAAATCGAGACGGGCGATATTGTTGCGCTTCAGGGACAACCGCATCTGTTCCAGATTATCACGGTGCGTGACGGCGCCACGCGCGCGATCAGCGCCCGCGCCATCGATCCGTCGATGTTCGAGCGCACAGTGCCGGATATTCTGCATGAGGCGCGAATAAACGCACCGGCAATCGCCGGCATACCGTCCGTGGAAATTCTTGATCTGCCGGTGTCCCGCAGCGAACCGGCTGTGCTACAGCATGCCGCGATTTCCGCCGATCCATGGCCCGGTGCAGTGACGGTCTGGCGCAGGGAGGGCGAGACGGAATTTGTGGCGCAGGAGTCCGCGACCGCGCGGGCCGGGATGGGCGTATTGCTGGATGCTTTGCCACCCGGAAAAGTCTGGCGCTGGGATCGCGCCACGGCCGTGCGTGTGGCAATGACCGGCACTGCATTGGCGACCATCGATGATCCCGATGCACTGGCGGGCGGTAACAGCTTTGCTGTGCGCAAGCCATCGGGTGCATGGGAGATTCTGTCTGCGGCGCAAGCGGTTCTTGAATCACCCGGCGTCTGGCGGTTGTCTCATTGCCTGCGCGGGCTGGCGGGATCGGAAGGCACGGTCAGCGAAATGGCGCCGGTTGGCGCGCGCATCGTCAAGCTCGATGCCGCGATCATCCCGCTCACCGATGAACTGCGCGATGCCGGTCAGGCCATTTCATGGCGCTTTGCCCCGGCGGGTGTCGATCACGCCGATCCGCGTGCGATCGAAGTGACGGCCATCGTGCCGTTGCTGGCGCTGCGGCCGCTGCCAGCGGTGCATGTGAAAGCGCGCCGCACTGCGCAAGGCGTGCAATTGACGTGGATCCGGCAGACGCGCGGCGACGGTGACAATTGGGAATTGGCCGATGTGC
>JBOFFO010000581.1:0-7493 GCA_051648665.1 Beijerinckiaceae bacterium
CGACGCTGGATCGCGATGAGCCTGAATTGCAGCCGGGCGAGGCGATACCTGCCTCTGGCCATTGGTTGCTGTTCCTGCCGCATTATCGTCAGTCCGAGGCCGGGCCGGATGGGCATGCCGCGCGCGGCGGTTTCCTGCCACCGGTTCCCTTGCCGCGCCGCATGTGGGCAGGCGGACGCTTGCAATTCCACGATGCTTTGCGCGTTGGCGATACCGTCACAAAAATATCGGCGATTAAAAATGTGCAGGTGAAGAATGGCCGCACCGGCGCACTGTGCTTTGTGCTGGTCGAACACCGCTATGAAACCGCGCGCGGGCTTGCCTTGATGGAGGAGCATGACATTGTCTATCGCGATGCCGCGCCGCCCGGCGCTGCCACTCCGGTTTATGAAAAGGCGCCGCACGGCGCATGGCGTGAGCCCATTGTTCCGAACGACCTCATGCTGTTTCGGTACTCCGCGCTGACCTTCAACGGCCACCGCATTCACTATGACCGAAAATATGTGACCGAGGTTGAAGGCTATCCCGGCCTCATCGTGCATGGCCCATTGCAGGCGACGATGCTGATTGATCTGGTGACGCGCCGGAGCGGCAAAGCGCTGAAGCGCTTTTCATTCCGCGCGCTCAAACCGGTGTTCGATCTTCACCCGTTCCACATCGGCGGCGCGATGTCAGGCGATGGCGTTGCGGACGCCTGGGTGGAAGATCATGCCGGCGATCTGTGCATGAAGGCGCAAGCGGCGTTCTGATCAGGCCAGCGTTCACGGGTTGCCGCGCTGGTCCCACTGCAAAATGGTTTCAAGCAAGATCTGCCCGCCGTCTGCGGCGGCCTTGAAACTGATCTCTTCCGCCTCATTGTGCGATACGCCATCCTTGCAGGGCGTGAAAATCATGGCGGTCGGGCAGACCTTCGCGACATACGCCGCGTCATGCCCGGCTCCGGAGAAAATATCCTCGGTTGTCAGGCCAAGTTTCGCCGCGCCTGCGCGCACGCAGGCAATCGCATCGGCATGAAACGGCACGACCGGCGAATGCCAGTAATCGCGCACTTCGACGGCAACACCGCGCCGCGCGGCAATGTTCCGCGCCGATTGTTCAACCTGCGCCCGCATCTCCGCGAGCTTTGCATTGTCGGGATTGCGCAGATCGACAGTCAGCGTCACGTCGCCGGGAATGACATTGCGCGAAGGGTTGGCGATAGCGAGTGTGCCCACGGTGGCGACGCCGGAGCCGACCTGCGCCGGCACTGTTTCAATCGCGTTCATCAATTCCGCTGCGGCCGCCAGCGCATCCTTGCGCCGGTGCATCGGCGTCGTGCCCGCATGCGCATCAGCGCCAGATAAAACAATATCGAGCCAGTAAATGCCCTGCACCAGTGTCACAACGCCAATGTCGCGGTTCTCTGCTTCCAGTATCGGCCCTTGTTCGATGTGAAGTTCGAAATAAGCATCGAATTTTTCCGGCGGCGCATCGCTGCCGCGATACCCGATGGCCTCGATGGCCTGCGCAAAGGTCACGCCTTCCGGATCGACGCGCGTGTCCGCATAGGGCTGGTCGAAGATACCGGCATAGACGCCGGAGCCAAGCATCGCCGGTGAAAAGCGCGATCCCTCTTCGTCTGTCCAGTTAACCAGCACGAGCGGATGGTCAGTCTCGTAATTCACGGCGTGCAAGGTGCGCAGCACTTCCAGCCCGGCGAGTACGCCGAGAATGCCGTCATATTTTCCGCCCGTCGGCTGGGTATCGAGATGGCTGCCGAAAGCAATCGGCGCTTTGGTGCTGTCGCGTCCGGCGCGATGCACGAACATGTTGCCCGCAGCGGCGATTGTCAGCGTGCAGCCGATAGCCTGAGTTTGCACCTTGAGCCAGTCGCGCACGGCCTTGTCTTCCTGCGTCAGGGTCAGCCGCCGCACGCCGCCTTTTTTGGTCGCGCCGAACTGCGCGGTTTCATGCAGCGTGTCCCACAGCCGTACGCTGTCGATGGTCAGGTTGGGCGTCATGGCAAAATTCTCTTTCTCGGCTTTCACACCGGACGGGCGCGCAGGCTGACTGGTTTTTCACAAACGACAATCAGGGATGGCACCGGTTCGCCGCGATCCATCCGCGTTGAGTTCGCTTCGCACAGCACGACTGTCATCCCCGCCATTTCAGCGCATTGGCGCAGATACGGCTCCGTATGCCAATAGCGCCGGTCTGCACCGATGACATAGCGCCCCTCGTGCAAGGTCTGCACTGTGAAGGCGAACAGCCCGCCGCTGCGCAGCACGCGCGCGGTCTGTGCGAAAATGTCTTCCAGCGCGCCGATATAGACGAACACATCCACTGCCGCGACCAGATCGTAGGCGCCGTCGCCTGCGGCGGCGAGCGCCTCCGCGATGGTGCAAGTCTTCAGGGTCGCGTAATGCCCCCGCTTTTTTGCTTTTTCGATCATGCGCGGCGCGACATCAACGCCATCGAAGATTTTGCCATGATCCGCGAAAGCGTCCGCAAATAGCCCTGTGCCGCAGCCAAGATCGAGAACGCGGCCGAACATCCGGGCGTGCCCGGTGAGCGCGCAGGCGCGCACAATCGCATCGCGCACGAGTTCGGGTCCGCGATAGCCAAGATTTTTCGTCAGGTGCCGGTCGAAGCGGTCAGCATATTGATCGAACAGGTCGCGCACATAGGCGCTGCTGATTGTAGGCCGGTCGGCGGCGGCAGCGCCAAGCGCCGCCAGCGCCACCCGCGCGCCATAGACATCCTCCGGGTCGAGGTCGGCGCAGCGGGTGAAGGAACGGACAGCGTCGTCGTGCGTACCCATCTCCGCCTGCGCATCGCCGAGTGCAAACCAGGCCGGCGCCCAGTGCGGCGTCAATTCGATGACTTGCTGGAGCAGGTCCGCCGCTGCGGCGTGGTTGCCTTCCCGCGCTTCCGCCTGCGCATAATCAAATCGGCGGTCGGCGAGGAGATCGCCAGAAGTAGCAACAATCCGGCTCATGGTCAGGCAGCGCGTGGAAAAGGCAGGCCGCTTCTCTATGGCAAAATGGCTGGCCGTGTCTATCTTTTGGCCATGCGTGCGACGGATTTGCTGACGCCGGTAGCAGAGGGGCTTTATTCGCCCGCTGGCGATTTTTTCATTGATCCTGTCCGGCCTGTCGGACGGGCGCTGATCACGCACGGCCACAGTGACCATGCCCGCGCAGGGCATGGGGCAGTGATGGCGACGGCGCAGACGCTGGGCATCATGGCGGAGCGTTATGGGGCGCAATTCACCCAGAGCCGGCAGGCCGCAGTTCTCGGCGAAACCACTTATGTCAACGGCGTCGCCGTGACCTTCGTCCCGGCCGGCCATGTGCTCGGTTCAGCGCAGATTCTCCTCGAAAAGAATGGCCTGCGGATAGTGGTTTCCGGCGATTATAAACGCAGCGCCGATCCCACCTGCGCGCCGTTTGAACCTTTGCGCTGCCATGTCTTCATCACGGAAGCCACCTTTGGCCTGCCCGTGTTCACCCATCCGCCGCTTGGTCAGGAAATTGCCAGGCTGTTGCAATCCCGCGTCCTGTTTCCCGACCGCGCCCACCTCATCGGTGCGTATTCTCTGGGCAAGGCGCAGCGCATGGTCGCGCTGCTGCGTCAGGCCGGTTACGACCGGCCTGTGTATATCCACGGCGCGCTCGAGCGGCTGATGGCCTATTATCAGGCGCAAGGCATCGATCTTGGACGCATTGAGAAAGTCACGGCGCAGAATCGCAAATCGTTGGGGGGTGAAATCATTCTCTGCCCGCCTTCCGCCATTCAGGATCGCTGGGCGCGGCATTTTCCTGATCCTGTCACTGGCTTTGCGTCGGGCTGGATGCGCGTGCGCGCCCGTGCGCGCCAACGCGGTGCAGAATTGCCGCTTGTCGTCTCCGACCATGCGGACTGGCCCGAACTATGCGCCACCATTCGCGAAACTGGCGCTGAGGACATCTGGGTCACCCACGGACAGGAGGATGCTTTGTGCCACTGGTGCGGCACGCAAGGGTTGCGCGGCCAGCCGCTGAATATCATCGGCTATGGTGATGAAGGCGAGCCGGACGAGACGGAGCGACCTGACCGCGAGACAGAACCGGCGGCCACGGAATGAATCGCTTCGCTGCCTTGCTCGACCGTCTCGCGCTGGAGCCGCGCCGCAACGCCAAGCTCACTTTGCTGGAGGATTATTTTCGCTCCACATCCGATCCGGCGCGCGGCTACGCGCTCGCGGCGATGACCGGGGCCTTGTCGTTTCGCCATGCCAAGCCTGCGCTGATCCGCCAGCTTATTAGCGAGCGCGTCGATCCGGTGCTGTTCCAGCTTTCTTATGATTATGTCGGCGATTTGTCGGAAACGGTGGCGCTGCTTTGGCCGGCCAGCCCGCAGCCGCAGCAGACGCTCGATCTCGCTACAATCGTTGAACGGCTGCATACCGCATCGCGCTCGGATATTCCCGCACTGCTGACGCACTGGCTCGATGCGCTGGATGAGACCGGGCGCTGGGCCTTGCTCAAGCTCGTCACCGGGTCGCTTCGCATTGGCGTATCTGCGCGGCTGGCCAAATCCGCCGTGGCGCGCATTGGCAATGTGCCGCCCGATGCGGTGGAGGAGGTGTGGCATGGTCTGACGCCGCCCTACACCGATCTTTTTGCTTGGGTGGAAGGGCGGGGGCCTGTGCCAAGCTCTTTTGATCCCGCGCCATTTCGTCCGCCCATGCTGGCGCATGCGCTGGAGGAGAGCGATTTTGCTGCGCTCGACCCCCGGCATTTTGCAGCGGAGTGGAAATGGGATGGCATTCGCGTCCAGATCGCAGCCGGACGCGATGCAACGGGCCATGCGGTGTGCAGGCTCTATTCGCGCACGGGTGAGGATATTTCTGGCGCGTTTCCCGATCTCGTCGAACAATTCCAGACACTCGACGCCGCCATTGATGGCGAGTTGCTGATCCGCCGCGACGGGCGGATAGAAAGTTTCAACACGCTCCAGCAACGCCTTAACCGCAAGACTATCGCGCCGAAACTGATCGCGGAATTTCCTGCCCATGTCCGCGCCTATGATCTTCTGGCCGAAGGCGGCGAGGATATGCGCGCTCTCTCCTTTGATATGCGGCGCCAAAAGCTGGAAACGCTGGTGACACGGTTGGCCATCCCGGCGCTCGATCTCTCCGCGCGGCTGCGCTTCGCCTCATGGGAGGAACTGGCGCGTCAGCGCGCTGCGCCGCATAGCTATGATGCAGAGGCGATTGAAGGCTGCATGATCAAGCGGCGCGACAGCCCCTATGTGCCGGGCCGGCCCAAGGGTTTGTGGTTCAAATGGAAGCGCGATCCGCATGAGGTGGATTGTGTGCTGATGTATGCCCAGCGCGGCCACGGCAAACGCTCTTCTTATTATTCGGATTTCACCTTTGGCGTCTGGCGGGACGCTGAACTGGTGCCGGTCGGCAAGGCGTACTTCGGATTCACTGACGAGGAATTGCTGCAACTCGACCGCTTCGTCCGCAACAACACCGTCGCGCGGTTTGGCCCGGTGCGGGAAGTGACGCACACAGCGCAAAAGGGGCTGGTGCTGCAGATCGCCTTTGAGGGGCTGCAGCGCTCGACGCGGCATAAATCCGGCGTGGCCATGCGCTTTCCCCGCATCGCCCGCATTCGCTGGGACAAGCCGCCGGCGGAGGCCGATCGGCTGGAAACACTGGAGAAGCTGCTCAAGTCAGACGGAATCTGAGCGCTCAGTATCGCGGCCACAGCATAAAACTGTTCTCTCGTCCTACGCCCAATGGCCGAGTCAAAGCGCTTGCATCTTGCAGCGTGCGCCGCGAAAATGCCGGCAATTACAAAACAAGCCGGGGGAAACCATATTGTCTGGGCCAATCCGCGTCATCATCGCCGACGATCATCCTCTGGTGCGCAGCGCCCTCCGTCAATCGGTTGAAAAGCGTTTCATGCAGGCGGCGGTCACGGAGGTCGGCACATTTGAAGAGACGGTGGCAGAAATCAACGCGGCCGGTGATGCCGATCTGCTGCTGCTCGACCTCAATATGCCCGGCGCGGAAGGGTTTTCCGGTCTTATGTATCTGCGCGCCCAGCATCCGGGCATGCCGTTGATCGTTGTCTCTGGCAACGACGATCCGGCGGTCATCCGCCGCTGTATGGGCTTTGGCGCATCGGGTTACATTCCCAAGACGGTGAATGCGGAAACCATGGGCAACGCCATTCAGGCCGTGCTCGATGGCGGATCGTGGACGCCGCCGGATGTGGATATGAGTGCGGCGGCGGACCGCGACACGAGCGAGTTGGTCAAGAAGCTGGCGAGCCTCACCCCCCAGCAGGTGCGCGTTCTGATGATGCTGTCGCAAGGGTTGCTCAACAAGCAGATCGCTTATGAGCTGTCGGTCTCCGAGGCGACGGTGAAGGCGCATGTCTCGGCGATCCTGCAAAAGCTTGATGTCGATAGCCGCACGCAGGCCGTGATTGCCGCGTCCCGCATCGCCAAGGCGGGCGCTATGGGCGGCGCCGATCCGGCCTGATCAGGTTTTCCGGCGGCTGGCGAGGGCTGCAATCTCCGTCGCCGCCGTCTGCCCGGCAAAGGTCGCACCGCCGGCCGTCATCGCATAGGTGCCAGCGCTGGCTTCTCCTGCAAACCAGAGACGGTTGCCGACCGGCCGCGCCAGGGCCTCGCGTGCGCCGCTGCGCCCCGGCAAAAGCACGGAATAGCTGCCTTCGGCAAAAGGATCGGCAGCCCACCCGGCCAGCCTCCCGGCGCGAAACGCCGTGCGCGCCTCACCGCCGGCGATAGCGATGAACGTATCGCGCGCTGTTTCGACAGCAGCCTGTTCGCCGGCCCAGGTCAGTTCACGGGCATAGTCGCCGCCGGTGACAGCCACGACGACATCCTGATCCTGCGGCCAGCATTCAAAGCTCATGCTCTTGTCCGCATCAGCCGCCTCAATCAGGAACTGATACGGGTTGAAGCCCAGCCGTGTGCCTTCAAAGCGCAGGCCGATTTTTGTCAGCGCGCCCATTTTCAAGCCGGACAGTGCGCGGATTGTTGGGGCGGGCAGCGCCGGCGTGAAACGGATCGCCGCTTTCTGCAGCACGCCGACCGAAACCGTCACGATGGCATAGCGCGCGCGGATGTCGCCCTGATCGGTCACGACGCGCACGCCGCTGCCGCTCCAGTCAATCTCGGTCACACGCACGCCGGTGCGCACGGGCAGGGCAGCGGCGATTTTTTCCGCGAGCGCGCCATAGCCGCCGGGCACCGTCAGATTGCTGCCACTGGCAAGCTGTTGCCAGTCCGCCACGGACACGTAGCGGTCCTCCTCGCCGGTCGCCATGCGCGACTGGCTGCGGCCGGAGCGGCGCACATCGTCAGGCTCATTCTTCAAGGCATCGGCGAAAGACAGATCATTGGACGAATCGATGTCCTCAAAAATTTCCGCAGCACGCCGTGAGGCCCGCCGCCGGGCCTGAATTTCATCGTCGGTGAAAGGCTGTCCG
>JBOFFO010000582.1:0-1627 GCA_051648665.1 Beijerinckiaceae bacterium
GATGATGACTGGGTGCGCTGGGCCTGTGCATCGATTGAAAAAACCACGGGGAAGAAACCGGCAGTCGTGCCCAACCTCGGCGGCGCGCTGCCCAACGATATTTTTGCCGATGATCTGAAGCTGAAAACCATCTGGGTGCCGCATTCCTATCCCGGCTGCTCGCAGCACGCGCCCAATGAGCATGTGCCGAAAGCACTGGTGCGTGAAGCGCTGCAACTGATGACCGGCCTCTACTGGGATCTGGGCGAACCCAACCTGCCGAGAAAATAAAAACGATTAGCGTCCGAATTTCTGGCGCAAATCCGCAAGCGCGCCACGCAAGGGCCGGAACCGGAATTCCACCACATGCCGCCCCGGCGGCACCGCCACGGCGCGGAACAGCACATTCGCCTGCAATACCGGCGTTTCCACCCCATCCACCGTGGCAAACCACCACGGCATATAGGGATCGTTGAGGACGACAAAGCCGCCCTCCGGCGAATCCACCGCGATGCGTATGCGTGTGTTGTGATACGCGGCAATGCGCACCGTTCCCGGTGAACGCGCCGCCGCTGAATCCGCCGGCGGGTTTTCGAGCAGCACCGTGCGGCGCACATCGAAGGCCGGCCAGCGCCCCGTGGTCAGCATCAATTCGAATGACGCTTTCTGCGCCTGCGGTGCAAACAGCACGCGCGGCAATGCGCCGGTATTTTCATAAATAAAACCGTCCGCAGTGCGCGCCAGCGGCGGCCAGCTTCCGGCAGCGATGCTTTTATCGATCTGTTCAATCGGCACGCCCGTGGCGATGAAACGCAAGCCCAGCATATCCACAAGCGGCGAGCGGTAGGACGCCATCAACCCGGAAAATTTGCGCTGGTCCGCCAGCGCCACATGATCCTGCGCCGCCGTCGCGCGCGTATAAAGCCCGAGCCGCACCGGATTATATCCCAGCGTATTGTCGAGCTGATGCACAAGGCTGGCATTGGGCCAGTGGAATCCCAGCGCCGCGAGTTCCACGCGGTCGCGCCGGTCATCGCCGCGTGTGGCCGCCACTTTCTGTTTCAACAGCGCAATGGTTTCATTCTTGGAATCAGGCCGCAGCACATCATAAATGTCGGGCTTCAAGGCGCTCGCGCCGTTCGGCCCATTGTTGAAAGCCAGATCGGCAGTGGTCACCGCAATCAGAGCGAAAGCCGCGACATGGGCTTTTTCTGCGCCGAACCGATGCCAGACGAAAATCAGCACGGCGAGACCCGCCGCAAACGATAATGCCGCCCACAGCATCGGCACCGGCATCAGGCTCACACGGTCAATGCGCAATCCGAGCAGCAGCGCAAAAAGAAACGGCGACGCGATCAGCACCACCTCGGCCCAGCGCTGCCAGGGCCGGCGGCGCGGCTGCAATCCGGCGAACAGCCGGTGCACCAGCCAGCCCGCACAGATCGAAAAAAAGAACCCGATGATGAAGGTCGCATCCGCCGGACGGCGATAGAAGGATACGCCCGGCAACGCTTCATACATGAGCCGGAAGACGGGCGTGTACCAGCCCAGTGCGAACAGAAAACTGGCAAACAGTCCGATAGAAAAAAACCGCACCTCGCGGTTCCACACGCTGCCGCGCACCAGCCCCGCTGTCAGAAATAAAATC
>JBOFFO010000583.1:0-1552 GCA_051648665.1 Beijerinckiaceae bacterium
GCGAGCAGCAGTGCAAGCTGTTCCGGCGTGGTGAGCAGAATATCCGGCGGTGATGTGCGCTGGCGCTGCCGTTTCGCCGCACCCGTGTCGCCGGTGCGTGTTTCGATTTTGATCGGCAGGCCCATCTCGGCGACCGGCGCTTCCAGATTGCGCGCGATATCAGTGGTGAGCGCCTTCAACGGCGAAATATAGAGCGTGTGCAGCGGTGATGGCGCGCGCTCTTTCGCGCCGGGAATTTTTCGCGGGCGGACCCGCGCGGACAATTCGACAAGACTGGGCAAAAATCCCGCCAGCGTCTTACCTGCGCCGGTGGGCGCAACCAGCAGCGTCGATTCACCTGCGCGCGCCCGCTCCAGCAGGGCAAGCTGGTGCGCGCGCGGCTCCCAGCCCCGCGCGGCAAACCAGTCGAGAAAGCGTTGCGGCAGGAGATCGGTCACGCGAGCGCCATTCCGGGGAATGGCGTCAATATAGGGTCTAAAGGATCTTTTGCATCAGCAGCAGGTCAAGCCATTGCCCGTTCTTGCGGCCAATTTCACGCAGCCGCCCGCACGCCGTGAATCCGAATCGGGCATGCAGCGCCACCGAGGCGTCGTTGGGCAGGCCGATGCCGGCCATCATCACATGCCGCTGCTGCTCCTGCGCCCGCGCGATCAGCGCCGCCATCAATGCCTGCGCGATGCCGCGCCGCTGCCGGTCATCACGGACATAGATGGAATCCTCCACCGTCGCGCCATAGCCCGTGCCGGTGCGGAACGGCCCGTAGGAGGCGTAACCGACGGGCGCATCGCCACCATCAGGATCGTCAGCGACAAGCACGGGATACCCCGCGCCGATGCGGTCGCGGAACCAGGCGCGGCGCTCGTCAAGGTCTGCCAGTTCGTACCGCCAGATCGCGAGGGTGTGCGCGATATGATGGTTGTGCAGGGCGAGGATGGCCGGCAGGTCAGCCTCTGTGGCATCGCGGATTGTGACCGCGCTCATGCCCGCAGATCCTTATAGAAAAATGTCGTGCCGCACAGCGCGCCATCGGGCATCAGCGCGAAATGCGGCACATCCCCGGCGATCTGCCAGCCGCAGGACTGGTAGAGTTTGTAGCCAGCGCTGCCGGTCACGGTATCGAGCACCAGCAGCCAGCGGTTACGTGCTTTTGCTTCCTGCTCTGCTGCTGTCAGCAACGCTGCGCCCAGCCCGCGCCGCCGTGCCTGACGATGCACCAGCATTTTCGCAATTTCCGCCCGGTGCGGCTGGTTCGGCTTGCCGATCAGCTGCAATTGCACCGTGCCAAGCAGCACGCCATCGACGAATCCGCCGAACAGAACTGTGCCGCCCGATTCCACATCGGCGATCACGCCGTTCCAGAAATCATCGGCTTCCGCTTTCGGAAAGGGCAGCATGAACGACACGGAGGCACCGCCATGAACGCAATCCATGAGGACATCGCTGAGCGCATCGCGCTGCGCCCGGGCCGCCGCTGCATCGAGTTGTGAGATCGTGACGCTCATGGCCCCTCCGTGTGCATGTCCTTGCCGCGTCCGCTGCGCGGCGTTTCGAT
>JBOFFO010000584.1:0-3355 GCA_051648665.1 Beijerinckiaceae bacterium
TTTTCAGAGGCAGCCGCACCTGCAGCAACTCGCCCGTACGCCTGACCTCAGCCGCGCCCTCCGCTGTTTCATAGATGGTTTCAGCATTCTTCAAAAGATATGGCGGCTGATCGCCGGAAGAGAAAAGCCGCTCGTCCTCCATGCTATAGGCCGAGATGGCGTCGATCAGCGGATCCTGCTTCACCATCGGATCGGAAAGCTGATTGAAACCGACAAACTGCTGCAAAGGCAGACCGGGACGGACAAACGTCTCGATCGAGCTCTGGATCACCTGGCCCTGAGCGACCAGCTTCTCGATCTGGAATTTTTCATAGGTGCGCTTCGCCTCACCGAATGAGACATAGATCAGCAAAACCATCGAAGCGATCGCGACGAAGAACATCGCGATCGTGTCGATGAGTTTACGTCCGAGAGAAAGTTCGTGCGCTTGTTGCATCAGGCGGCTTTCGAATTTCAGAGCAGGCGCGTCAGGCGGTCAGCGGAGCCACGACGCTCGCTGAGCAGCACATCGACACGGTCTGCGAAGACGGACATGATGAGATCATCATAGGTCATGCCGTGTTGCGGCAGGCCGATGCTGACGAGACTTGTGACATTGGGAGCCGGAGCCTTCAGGTCAGGCTTGGGATTCGCCTCAAGGACAAACAGATTGCCATCGATATCGGAGCGGACATCGAGACGGATCAGCGTTTCAACGCCAAGCTGGGTGAACACACTGCGCGCCAGATTGGTCAGCCGGTCGCACAGAGCGCCCTCCTTTGCCGGATCAAGCACAAAGGCGCGCTCGCCCGTAATAGGCTTCACATCCATTGAGGTGAAAATCTTCTCGTCGCTATCGAGCACGCGCTCGAGCGCCGAAAAAACGAACGGCCCATCAAGCCGCTCGGCACGGCCATGCCGCCAGATAACAGGACCGGCAACAGCCACGCAAAATTCGCGGCCTCCAAGATAGGCCTCGACCAAAACATGATTACGCGTGATGTCATAAACGCGCTGCACCGCAGCCGGAAGATCGTCAACACGATCCACGAAGGTGACATGCAGCGAAGCCCGGCCCGAGACCGGCTTGACGATGAACGGACCCTTCGATGCGCCGAACGCCTGCTGGAAAACCGGATCGCAGGACGGATCATGGGGCGAAATGCCCGGCTGCCAGATATAAAAATCAGCCGTGGGAATGCCGGCAGCGCGCAGCTGGCGCTTGAAGACATGCTTGTTTTCAAGAATGCCCGCCGTCATCGGATCATGCCCGATATAGGGAATACCGAACAATTCGAGCATCGCTGGCGCATGCGCCACCGAGCAGTGCCCCTGCACGCCACCGGTATTCAGCCAGGCGATATGCGCATCCATATCCTTGAGGCGCTGGCCGAGCGTCATGTCATCGGGCATCAGCGTGATGTGCTTGCAGCCCAACCGGCCCATCGCGCCAGAGATGTCTTTGGCAACAGCCTCATAGCTTTTCCATGAGCGCGGATTGGTGGTTGGCTCGATCACCGCGCCCTGTTTGCTCTTGTCGCCGCCATACACAACAGCCAGACGCAACCGGCGGAACAGCTTTTCAATCTGCCGATTCAGATCGCTGTCACGACCCTGGCGGCGCGTCGAGCTTCCAGCGACTGCAACCTGCTGTGACATACGAGACATACGCGCACCCAATCCCCTGTGGCCTGCAAGGCCGCTTCTGCGACAGGGTATGTATGCGCCTTAAATCTTTAAGGACTGGTTGCGCATCCGTGCATCGCGACAGGAATAATACCTGCGAAAATGTATTAAGGATTTGGCAATCAATTAGGCGGTAGCCGTTCGCGCCGGCATCGAAAGGACGCGTCCCGCATCGGAAAAACGGAACAATTCCATGGCCGTGCGGTCCATGGCGTCACGCGCCGCTGCATCCGGCGCCCAGCGGTGCAGTTCGTTGATCATGCCCTGATAGTTCGCCTGCGCTTCATGCTGGGTGAAGGGCCAGTCGCTGCCCCACATGAGTCGCCGCGGGCCAAGCACCGCCAGCAACGCTCCGGCGCAAGCCGCCACTTCAAGCCCGCCGCAGCGATACCCGGCGGAGAGCTTTACAAATGTCCGGCCTTGCGGTCCTTCCGCCAGAAGCGCCCGAAATCCGGGATCGCCAATGCCGCGCGCCACATCGGGCAAACCGAAATGATCAATGACAAGCGGCCCGCGAAAGCTGCTGAGATGACGGAAAACCTGCGGCAGATCGCAGCCGCGCGCCTGAACCTCCACCTGCCAGCCCAGACGATCAATGCGTTTCAACAGGCTTTTCACGTTGCTGTCGGCGAGCGCGGCCATATCACGACCGATCATGTTAAACCGGATGCCGACCACACCGGTCTCGTCCATCATCGCGAGATCGTCATCGCTGACCTGCGGATCAACCACAGCGATGCCACGCAGCCGGTCGCCATAGCGGTCAAGCGCCGCCAGCATGTAGCTGTTGTCCGTGCCGAGGAAGGATGGCTGCACCAGAACGCCCAGACCAACATCATGGGCCGATAGCTGCGCCAGATACATCTCAGGCGCACAGTCATAACCCGGCGTATAGCGCCGCCCCGCAGCCATCGGCAGCGCACGATGAAAGATATGGGCGTGGGTATCGACGTATGGCATGGGTCAGCCGCTTGCCGGGTGTGGTTACCATTTCGTAAACGCTGGCTTGCGTTCTGCAACAAACCGATAAAGACATAGTTAGCGAATGCGGCGCACCTCACGGTTGCGGCTATCCCGGCAATCCATTGGAGACTGAACGGATGCGTATCAAGGCCCTCTTGTCCTCGGCAGTTTTGCTGGCCGCGCCGGTTGTCGCGGCAAACCCGGTTCTTGCGCAAGCCTATCCCACCCGTCCGATCACCATGATCGTCCCGGCCCCGCCCGGTGGCGGTACTGACGTGTTTGCCCGCGCTCTGGCGGAAATCGTCGAGCCGGTGCTGAAGCAGAAAGTCGTGATCGAGAATCGCGGCGGTGGCGGCGGCACGCTCGGCGTCACGCAGCTCTCTACCGCGCGGCCAGATGGATATACACTGGCTTTCATTTGGAATTCGCCGCTGACCACCAGTCCGCACAGCCTGCAGTTGGCCTACACGCCGGACAGCTACCGGCCCGTTATGTCGATCGGCTATTCATCCTATGTGCTGTGCGCACAGCCGAATTTCCCGGCCAGGGATGCGAAGGAATTCATCGCCAAGCTGAAGGAGCCGGGCGCGCGATATACCTACGGCAATGATGGCGTTGGCGGCACAATGCAGCTGGCGGCGGAGCGTATTTTCAATGCCAGCGGCGTGAAGGTGAAAGCGATTCCGTTCGCCGGCGCCGGCGAGACGGCGAAGAATTTCCTCGGCGG
>JBOFFO010000585.1:0-2364 GCA_051648665.1 Beijerinckiaceae bacterium
CTCACCGCAGCGGATGCCGTGCTTGTGCCGCTTCAGTGTGAATTCTTTGCTCTGGAAGGCCTGACGCAGATTCTTCACACCGTCGAGCAGGTTCGGCAGTCGCTTAATCCGCGCCTCACCATTCATGGCATTGTGCTGACGATGTTTGACGCCCGGAATAATTTAGCCGGCCAAGTTGTTCAGGATGTCCGTGAATTCATGGGCGAAAAGGTCTATCAAACGGTTATTCCGCGCAATGTCCGCGTGTCGGAAGCGCCATCACACGGTAAGCCGGCTTTGCTTTATGATCTCAAATGTGCCGGATCCCAGGCTTATTTGCGGTTGGCTTCCGAAATCATCAAGCGGGAAAAAACGCTGAAGGCGGCGTAGGTGGGTAGCACCGTGTTGAGCGCACCGTGTAGCCAGGCAGCGTAAGGTCAGGGAGTTGAGTATGGCGGAAGAACCGGGACGGGCGCGCCTTGGGCGCGGGTTGGCCGCTCTCATTGGCGATGTGGCAGCAGAGACCGGACAGGCAGGTGCGACGGGCAGCACACGGGGTCTGCGGAAGATTCCGATTGAGTTTCTGCGGCCCAATCCCAAAAACCCGCGCCGGGCCTTCGCTGAATCCGATCTCGAGGACCTGTCGAATTCCATTCGCGAGAAAGGAATTTTGCAGCCGATCGTTGTGCGCCCCATCGCCGGTTTGGCCGATGCTTTCGAGATTGTCGCGGGGGAACGGCGCTGGCGTGCGGCGCAGCGGGCCGGCCTGCATGAGGCGCCTGTGGTCGTCGTTGAAGCAACCGATCGCGAGGCCATGGAAATCGCGATCATCGAGAACGTCCAGCGCGCCGATCTCAACCCGATCGAAGAAGCCTCCGGCTATGACCGGCTGATGAGCGAGTTTTCCTATACGCAGCAAGACCTTGCCCGCATCATCGGCAAGAGCCGCAGCCACATGGCGAACATGCTGCGGCTGTTGAAACTGCCTGTAGCCGTGCGCAGTTACCTTGAAGATGGCCGACTCAGCGCCGGCCACGCCCGCGCGCTTTTGTCAGCGCCGGAGCCGGAAAAGATTGCGCGGCAGGTGGTTGAACAGGGGTTGAGCGTTCGCGATGTGGAGCGCATGGCCCAGCGGGAAGCAACAGGCGACGCTGGCAAAGTAAAATCAAGAGCCGGCAAAATATCAAAGGATCCTGATACGCTGGCTTTGGAAAAAGCGCTGGAGGATGTGCTCGGTCTTGTCGTGAAGATTGAACATGGCGGCAATGGCGGCGAGGTGCGGATACGCTACAAGACGCTGGACCAGCTCGACGGTCTGTGCCGGCGCTTGAAGGATTAGGCCGAATTGTGCAGCGCAGCATATTGTGTTGGGCCTCCTCCATGAGAAATGCTGCATCGCACAATTAGAGCGTGCCGCCACCACTTGACAGGAAGCGAGTCACACCAGCGGTCGCAGTGGGCAGAACGGCTTAACGCGCGCGCCGCGCGGCCAGCGCAATGCCGAGCAGGGTGCGGTCGAGGGTGGATTCCGCCAGCTTGGGCGTGGCGCGCACGGTCGCGATGGAATCACCCAGGGTGCGCAGCTGCCGGCCGAGCAATTCTGGCGACCATGCCATGAGTTGCCGCTCAACCAGCGCCTTGCGTGGGAAAAAAGGCGTCACCTGCTTCCACAGATCCGGCGGCGGATTTTTTTTCGCCTGCAATCCATTCAGCACCTGCATCAGGCGCCAGCCATGGCGCAGGGCGAAGCCGAGCAAAACGCCGGCGTCATTGCCTTCCGCCTTCAGCCGCTCCAGCGCCATCATCATAACCTTGAGGTCGCCGGCAAAAGCGCCATCGACCGCGCTTTCCGTTACCGCCATCGCGGTATCGCCCGCGCTTGATTCCACATGCGCGACGGTGATGCGCGCATCGGAACCGGCATAGAGCAGCAGCTTTTCAATTTCGCCACGGGTCGCAATCCGGTCGCCGCCGCACAGGCCGGCAAGCAGGGCGCGGGCCTCCGCATCAATCGTCTTGCGCGCATCGCGCACGGCCTGATCGATAAGGTCAGAGACATTCCTGTTGTTATCAAGATAGCAAACCATGGAGGCTGTGCGCTGGGCGGATCGGAACAATGTCACCAGCGGATCTGATTTTTTTAAGTCGCCGGCTTCAATGATCACAACCGAGTCCTGCGGTGGCGTGGCAACAAGCGGCGTGAGTGCGGGAATCAGAGATTTGGTGCCGCCGCGCAGCGTGCCTGCGCGCAAGCGAATGGCGCGCTTTCCGCCAAACATGGACATGCTGTTGGCCTCATCGGCCAGGACGAGTGGGTCGCTTGCCACCGCTTCGCCGTCCATGCGCAGGACTTGCATGGGGTCATCGCTGCCGCCCGTCACGATT
>JBOFFO010000586.1:0-3292 GCA_051648665.1 Beijerinckiaceae bacterium
ACCAACGGATATTTCACGCGGTTGCCGGAATAGAGATACCAGCTGTAACTCGCGCCGCGTGAGCAGCCGCGCGGTTCATGGTTTGGCAAGTCGGGCCGTGTGCGCGGATAATCGGTCTGCTGCGTTTCCCAGGTGACGATGCCGCCCTTGACGTAGATTTTCCAGGAGCATGAGCCGGTGCAATTCGCGCCATGGGTGGAGCGCACAATTTTATCGTGCTGCCAGCGTTTGCGATATCCGTCCTCCCAGCGACGGTCCTCGTCAGTGGTGATGCCGTGACCGTTGGAAAAGGGCTGCCGCACTTTGGAGAAGAAGCTCAGGCGGTCGAGGAAATGGTTCATCAGAGTCTCCAGCAGAAGGAGGAAATGGAAACAGGTTTGTCAGTGATGATCAGGCTGCAGCAGGCAGGGCAGGCGGGTTACCGCGCTCCACCGCATGAAGCAGGCCGCCAGAGCGTGTGTAAAACCACCAGGTGATCGCGATGCAGCTCACATAGAAAATCAGGAACGCATACAGTGCCACTTCTGGCCCACCCGTTGCGGCAATGGAGGTGCCGAAACTTTTAGGAATGAAGAACGCGCCGTAAGCTGCAACTGCCGACGTAAATCCGATGATTGCCGCCGATTCCTTGTCCGATTGTTTGACGAACGCATCGCCCTTCAAGTGCGGCTCGATTCGGGCCACTTCCTGCCGCATGATCGCGGGGATCATCTGGAAGGTGGAGGCATTGCCGACGCCTGTGGCCGCGAACAGGAACAGGAAGCTCGCGAAGAATATCGGATAAGCGCTCGCCGATCCCTTCATGCCGATGGCGTAAATGATCCCGACAACGCCGAGGCACATGGCGACAAAAACCCAGAAGGTGATGCGCCCGCCGCCGATTCGGTCCGTTGGTTTGCCCGCCAGAGCCCGCGCCACGGCGCCGACCAGCGGGCCCAGAAAAGCGAATTTGAGCGCATCGATGTCCGGGAACATGATTTTTGACAGCAGCGGAAACGCAGCCGAGAAGCCGATGAAAGAACCGAAGGTACCGGTGTACAGCCAGCACATGATCCAGTTGTGCGAGCGCCGGAAAATTACGGCCTGATCGGCGAAGGAGGATTTCATGCTGGCAATGTCATTCATGCCGAACCACGCCGCAAAAGCAGAGGCGATGATGAAGGGTACGAATACATATCCGGCATTTTGCAGCCACAACGTGGTGGTTTGGCCAGCTTGCGTTGCGGTTTGCGGATCGCCGCCGAGCCAGCCGAAAACACCGGCGGTAATCGCCAACGGAACAACGAACTGCACCACGGACACGCCGAGATTGCCGAGGCCCGCGTTCAATGCGAGCGCATTGCCTTTTTCCTTCTTGGGGAAGAAGAAGGAAATGTTGGCCATGGACGAGGCGAAATTACCGCCGCCGAACCCGCACAGCAACGCCAGCGCCAGAAATATCCAGTATGGCGTCTGCGGATTTTGCACGGCGAAGCCAATCCCGAGCGCCGGCAGCAGCAGCGACCATGTCGCCAGCGTTGTCCATAGGCGTCCGCCAAACATCGCCGGCATAAAACTGTAGAAAATGCGCAGCGTCGCGCCGGAGAGTCCCGGCAGCGAGGCGAGCCAGAACAATTGCTCATTGCTGAAGCGGAACCCAACGCTTGGCAGTTTGGCGACGACAACCGACCACACCATCCACACCGAGAAGGAGAGCAGCAACGCCGGGATGGAAATCCAGAGATTGCGGCGCGCGATGGTGCGGCCCGTTGTTTCCCAGAATTGCGGGTCTTCCGGCCGCCAATCCTGAAGTGCGCCCTTGCCGGCCAGCACCCCCACATGCTGCTCGCCATGAATACCCTGCATTTCCGGCAATTCCGGTAGCTTCTGCAGGACCGCACCTTCTGACAGCGCTTGCGCCTGCATCTGCATGATCGCCATGTGCATCCACAACAGGGATACCGCGACAATCGCAAAGAGCAGCCAGAAGCAGCTCTGCCATACGCCGGTCAGGTCGTTCAGCATGCCGAAGATAATCGGCAGAACAAATCCTCCAAGGCCGCCAACCAGTCCGACCACGCCGCCAACAGCGCCCACGCGGTTGGGATAATAGACCGGAATGTGCTTGAAGACTGCAGCCTTGCCGAGGCTCATGAAGAAGCCGAGCACGAACGCAACCACGATGAATGCCGGCAGGCTCATTTTCGCTGTGAACGTCACCGGCCCCCGAATACCGTCGATTGTGTATTGCGTCGGCGGATAGGAAAGCAGGAAGGTGCAAATTACGGAGACGATGAACGTCCAGTACATCACGCGCCGCGCACCATACTTGTCAGAGAGGTGGCCGCCATAGGCGCGGAAGATGGAAGCCGGCACTGAATAGGCTGCGCCGATCATGCCTGCCGTCTTGATGTCGAGGCCATACACCCCAATCAGATATTTCGGCAGCCACAAGGCCAGTGCAACAAACGCACCGAACACGAAGAAGTAATAGAGCGAGAAGCGCCAGACCTGAATATTCGTCAGCGGCTCCATCATCGCCATTAGCGATTCCGGTTTGGCGCCAGATGCCTTGCGCGCCGCCAGATCAGGATCATCTTTGGTTGTGACGAAGAATAGCACAGCGGTAGCCGCCAGCGCGATGGCCCAGACAATCGCCACCATGCGCCAGCCGTAACCAACCATGATGGTGGGCGCGATGAATTTGGTGACTGCAGCGCCGACATTGCCTGCGCCGAATATCCCAAGCGCGGTGCCTTGCTTTTCCTTCGGGAACCATTTCGCCACATAGGCGACGCCGACCGAGAAGGAGCCGCCAGCGAGGCCAACGCCCAGCGCGGCCAAGAGAAAGGTTGGATAGGTATTGGCGTAAGTGAGTAGCGCCGTCATCACCGCTGCACTCAGCATGGTGAGTGTCAGCACGATGCGACCGCCGATCTGGTCTGACCAGATGCCAAGCAGAAGACGAATGATCGAGCCCGTGAAAATCGGCGTGCCGACCAGCAATCCGAATTGTGTTTCGGTCAGGCCGAGATCCTTCTGAATCTGAATGCCGATGATCGCGAAAATCGTCCAGACCGCGAAGCAGATGGTGAATGCGAAGGTTGACATCCACAGGGCTGTCTGCTGGTCGCGCGCTGAAACGCCATGGCTGTTCATGACTTCCTCCACTGGAACGGGAGGATTGATTGATCAGGGCAGCGTGTGCGCCCTTGACCTGCATCAACGGAAAATGCCGGCGCAGCACTTTCAAGGGTGCGAACGATTTTCGCCAATTCCACTTGACATGACAGTCAAACAGCCCTGCAATCAT
>JBOFFO010000587.1:0-2617 GCA_051648665.1 Beijerinckiaceae bacterium
CGATGGCAAGCCGCATTGGTGCGACCATCACCGCCCTGCCCGATGGCCCCGTTCATGCCGCGCTGTTTGGCGAAGATCAGGCGCGTTACCTCCTCACCACGAAGGACGAGGCGACAGTGCTGGCCGCACTCAAGGCGGCTGGCGTTCCCGCCCTGAGAATCGGCACGACCGGCGGCGATACCCTCATCCTGCCCAACGAGCAGCCGCTTGCCGTGCGCGATTTGGCCACAGCGCATGAGACATGGTTGCCCGCCTATATGTCGGGCGCGATTGATCACGCGGCATAACTTCGCAAAGGACAACACCCATGGCCATGGCCGCTGCCGACATTGAAAAGCTCATCAAGGACGCGCTGCCCGACGCGCAGGTCGAGATCAAGGATCTGGCCGGGGATGGCGACCACTACGCCGCAACAGTGATTTCGGAGGCCTTTCGCGGCAAGACCCGCGTGCAGCAGCACCAGATGGTCTATGCGGCGCTGAAGGGCAACATGGGGGGCGTGCTGCACGCCCTTGCATTGACCACATCCGTTCCCAACTCTTAACTTGCCATAATAACCCCGGCGGGCCTTGACCCCGCGATGGAGACGACAATGACCGACGCAAACGCCCGCATCGATGCGGAAGTGAAAGCCAACGATGTGGTGCTGTTCATGAAGGGCACGCCGCAATTCCCGATGTGCGGCTTCTCCGGCCAGGTCGTGCAGATCCTCGATTATGTCGGCGTGCCCTACAAGGGCATCAATGTCCTTGAGGATGCGGACATCCGTCAGGGCATCAAGGATTATTCCAACTGGCCGACGATCCCGCAGCTTTATGTGAAGGGCGAATTCATCGGCGGCTGCGACATCACCCGCGAAATGTTCCAGTCCGGCGAATTGCAGCAGATGCTGGCCGACAAGGGCATTGTCGTGAAAAAGGCGGGTTGAGCGTTCGCCTTGCTTGAATAAAAAAGCGCCGCATCACGGCGCTTTTTTTTGCTCAAAATTTCCGTCATGGCCGGACTTGTTCCGGCCATCCACGTCTAAATTGCAAAGTTTGAAGCAAGACGTGGATACCCGTGACATGCACGGGCATGACGGCTGCAGCATCAGGTCTCGACACTCACCCCATCAGCCGGTCGCGCACCAGATCGTCGGTGATTTTCATGTGCGCGATGGCGGCTTTCAGGCGGCGCGTTTGCAGCCGGTCGAGTTTGGCCGGGTCGATGCGGTTGGTCAGCGCCACGCCGTCACGCAGATCGGCGAGTTGCTGGCGCAGGATGACATCAAGCACGGTGGCGTGGGCGCGGTCGAGATCCTCGATATCCGTGGTGCCGCCGCCGCGCCCCGCCGCCAGCGCCTGCAGCCGGTCATGGGTGGAAAAAGCGAGATGGCCCTCGCCCATCGCCAGCACGCGGGCGGCGGAAACGACGCGGCGCAGCCCGGCATTTTTCATATCCACGCGATGGTCAGGCCCGGTTTTCCAGCCGCCGAGAAAGCCGACCGGATTTTCCGCGCCCTCGCCATTGGCGGCGAGCAATTTCAAAAAGGCCTTCTGCGGCCGCGCCGCCGCCCACGCATCGGCGCGCAGCCGGTTCGCCATCGCCTCCGCCCCATAGACCGCGCGCAGGTCGAACCAGATATCGACGGCGAGCAGATCGTCGGGATTAGAGCGTGTCACCCAGTGCTGCACCCGCCGCCGCCACTCCGCCTCCGAGCCGCGATAGGCCGGCTGCGACACCATCACCCCGCCCTTGCACAGGGGAATGCCAATGCGGTCGAGACTGTCATTCATGCGCATGCCGAAAGCTGCAAACCACTGGTCCTCCGGCCCGCCCGGCTCCCCTTGCGCAAACACCAGTGCGTTGTCCTGATCCATCGCCAGAAGGCTTTCGCCGCGCCCGGCCGAACCGAGCACCAGCACCGCGAACGGACAAGGCGGCGGCCCCAGCCCATCCGCCATCATCGCCTGTTCGGCCAGATGCGCAGCGCGTGCGGTGGCGGCGCACACCTCCGTGGCGATAATCCCGGCCACGTCGCGCGCCGGCATCTCCTCATCCATGAGAGCCTGCGCCATCGCCGGGATTTTCGCCCAGGCGCGGCCGAGCGCAGCCCCATCCGCCGCCACATCGAGATCGTCGCCCAGCTCCACCGCCGCGCTCGCCCGCAGCCGCAGCAGGTCGCGCGCCGACAGCGCACCGACAACCGTCCCGGTTTCACCCGTGACCGCCAGATGCCGGATTTTCCGCCGCGCCATGCGCCCGACAGCGCGGTAGATGAAGGCGTCGGATGCGATGGTCGCCAACCCTTGCGTTGCAAACCGGCTGATCGGTTCATTGAGCACCGCTGCACCGCCCGCGGCAAGCGCCCGCATGGCGTCGCGTTCCGTCAGAATGCCGACCCGGTCCGCCATCGCCTGCGCATCGCCGACATAAACAGAGCTGACCCGCTTGTCCGTCATGGTCCGGATTGCGGCGAGCAGCCCGGTCTCCGGCGGAAGGAAATGGGCGGTTGCACTCATCACGTCGCGCACCCGGTGGCGGTACGGATAGGTGTCGCGCCGTTCGCCCGCGCCCGCCGCCGCCCCCGTCTCGGTTCCGCCGGTATTGATCGGCCAGGCCGATCCTTCCGACAGCC
>JBOFFO010000588.1:0-5151 GCA_051648665.1 Beijerinckiaceae bacterium
ACCGCTGACCTCGTCATTGCGAACGACGCGCTCTCCCAACTGAGCTACAGCCCCTTTTCAGGTCGGGGTGCGTTTACGTCGCTCGTGTGGCCCTGTCAATCGGTCCGGCAGGCCAAGCTGGGACGGCGATTTTAGCAGATTTTGGTGTCTTTTTCCGTCGCCAGGGCGCGATCAGGCGAGGGGCCGCCGCGCCTTGTTGGGAGCTTGTTCTTGTGGAACTGGCCGAGCTTCCGGTGCGCGGAATGGTCTAGCCACTGCTGAGCGGATGCAGGTCGCGGACCATCGCTTTCAGCCGCTCATCGAGAATGTGGGTATAAATCTGGGTTGTGGAGATATCGGCATGGCCGAGCAGCTCCTGCACCACACGCAAGTCAGCGCCGTTTTGCAGGAGGTGACTGGCAAAGGCGTGGCGCAGCACATGCGGGCTGATCGTGCGGCTGCGCAGGCCGGCAGCCCCGGCCAGGAGTTTCAGATCACGGGCAAAAGCCTGCCGTGTGAGGTGGCCGCTCTCGCTGTCGGCCGGAAACAGCCAGGCCGAAGCCCCTGTTCCGGTCATAGCGCCGCGTGCTTCACGCCAGTTTGCGGCAGCCCGGCGGGCGGCCTCATTCAGCGGCACCAGCCGCTCCTTGTTGCCCTTGCCGCGCACGATCATGAAGGGTTCGACGCCGCCTGCGGCGGTCGCGGGCAGGCTGACCAGCTCCGAGACGCGCAGGCCGGTGGCATAGAGCAGTTCGAGCAGGCACAGCATGCGCAGCGCGCGGGCGCGTGCGGCGGGGGATTCGGCAACCTCTGCCTGCCGCGCCGCCTCAGCCAGCAGGCAGGTCACATCATCAATGCTCAAGGTTTTTGGCAACGGGCGGCGGGTTTTCGGTGAAGCCAGCGCCGCGCTGGGGTCATCGGCGCGCATCTGCTCCAGATACAAGAAGCGGTGTAGCTGGCGAAGCGCGGACAATTTGCGGGCGGCGGAGGCCGGTTGCAGGCCGAGATGGTCAAGATGGGCCATAAAGGCGCGCAGTAAGGTTGAATCGGCTTTGGCAATGCTGGCGGACTGGGACTTCAGCCACAGCGCGTATTGGTGCAAATCGCGGCCGTAGCCGGCGATTGTATTGGTGCTGGCGCCACGCTCCGCAGCTTGCATATCGAGAAAAGCGCGGATCAGGCGTAAATCCGCCGGGGTGATGGTCTCGTCACCCGTACCCGTCATTTGCCGAGCCGGTTGGCGGGGACCGTGACCGTGATTTCACGCTGCTGCGGCTCCACGAACAGCGCCAGAGCCACCATGCCGGCATAGGCCAGCCCCGCCAGCACGGCGATGGTGACAATAAAGCGCAGAAGGCTGGTCAAAGGCATGTCCTCTCGGCGTGTCTGTCGATCATGAGTTTGCGGGCCGATCAAGGCCCGGTCGTGACAGCCGAAGCAAAGAGGGCAGAGGCAGTGGCGGCATAGCCGGATTGCATGCTTTCGCCGCGCTTGCGATTAGGCGATAAGGCGGCATGACCGTTCACCCTGTCCCGCCGCAGCCGCATGTGGATGCGGCAGGGGCCGACCATTCTGATCTCGCTTCCGAGACCCGCCGCCTGCTCGACGGGCGGTCGGTGACGCTTGTCGGCATGATGGGGGCTGGCAAAAGCACGGTAGGGCGGCGGCTGGCGGCGCGGCTCGATCTGCCCTTCGTTGATGCGGACACCGAGATCGAGAAATCCGCCGACATGACGATTCCGGAGATTTTCGAGCGCTATGGCGAAGCCTCATTCCGGCAAGGCGAGCAGCGGGTCATCACCCGCGTGCTGCGCGAGCGTCAATGCGTGCTGGCCACTGGTGGCGGCGCTTACATGAATGAAGAAACGCGGTCGCGCATCGCCGAAAAGGCCGTGACCGTGTGGCTGAGCGCCGACGCCGATCTGCTGATGCGGCGGGTGCGCAAGCGCCCCGGTAACCGGCCGCTGCTGCTGACTCCGGATCCAGAAGGGACACTGCGCCAGCTGATCGCGGTGCGTTACCCTGTCTATGCGCTCGCTGACATATCCGTCGAGACGCGCGAGGTGCCGCACGACCTCGTGGTGGATGATGTGCTGGCCGCACTGCGCGCCCATCTCAGCCGTGATGGCGTGGCGAAATCCGACACACCGTCCCATGATGACCTGCCATGAGCACAGAAGCCGTTCAAACCGTTGATGTTGCGCTCGGCGCACGCAGCTACCCCATTCATATCGGGCGCGGCGTTCTCGCCCAGTGTGGCGCGCATCTGGCGCGGCTTGCGCCCGGCGGGCGTATCGCCATCGTCACGGATGCGCATGTGGAAGGCATTTTGCGCGCGGACGTCTCGGCTTCGCTGACTGCTGCCGGTCTGACAGAGCATTGGTGTGTTGTGCCGCCGGGCGAAGCGACCAAATCCTACGGCCACTTCGCCACGGTCTGCGAGGCCATTCTGGCGGCGCGGGTTGAGCGCGGCGACCTTGTGGTCGCGCTCGGCGGCGGTGTGGTTGGTGACCTCACCGGGTTTGCGGCAGCGAGCGTGCGGCGCGGCGTGCGCTTCGTGCAAATTCCCACAAGCCTGCTGGCGCAAGTCGATTCTTCCGTCGGCGGAAAAACCGGCATCAATTCGCCGCATGGCAAAAATCTGGTCGGTGCTTTTCATCAGCCGTCGCTCGTTCTGTGTGACACAGGCGTGCTCGATACGCTGCCGAAGCGGGAATTTCTCGCCGGCTATGCCGAGGTGGTGAAGTATGGCCTGATCGACCGGCCGGAATTTTTTGACTGGCTGGAAGTGCATGCCCGTGAGATTTTTTCCGGCGGGCCGGCGCGCGAGCAGGCTGTTGCAGTAAGCTGCCGGGCCAAGGCCGCCATTGTCGCGCGCGATGAAACGGAGCAAGGGGACCGCGCGCTGCTCAATCTCGGACATACCTTTGCCCACGCGTTCGAGCGACTGGTGAACTATGACACGGCGCGGCTGGTGCATGGCGAAGCGGTCTCCATCGGGCTGGCGCTGGCGTTCCGGTTCTCGAAAATGCTGGGGCATGCCGGTGGGCAGGATGTGACGCGGCTGGAACGGCATTTGCAATCGCTGGGTATGCCACAACGGATTCAGGATATTCCCGGCCAGAATTTTTCCACCGATGCGATGATTGACGCCATGATGCAGGACAAGAAGGTCAGCCGCGGCACCCTGACATTTATTCTGGCCCACGGGATTGGCCGGTGTTTCATCGCCAAGGGCATGCCGATCGAGCAGGTGCGGGCGTTTCTGACGGCAGAGCTTGCGGGCTAAGGGCAGAACGATGGAAGCCACGGATGTTTTTAACCCCGCCATAGCAGCGCTGATCGTTATTGTCTGTCTGGCGCTGTCGGCCTTTTTTTCCGCCAGTGAGACCTCGCTGACCGCAGCCTCGCGCGCACGCATGCTGGCGCTGGAAAAATCCGGCGATGGCAAGGCGGTTCTGGTCAACAAGCTCTGGCAGGTGCGTGAGCGGTTGATCGGCACCATCCTGATCGGCAACAATGTCGTGAATGTCGCTGTGTCGGCCTTCATGACGAGCTTGCTGGTGCCTGTGTTCGGTTCGGCTGGCGTGATTTATGCGACCTTCGTCATTTCCATTCTGGTGATCGTGTTTGCCGAGGTGATGCCCAAGACAGCGGCGATCACCAAGCCAGACAAGGTTGCGCTGGCCGTGGCGCGGCCGATCTCTTGGTTCGTTGCGCTGTTCGGGCCGATCACGATGGCGATTGAGCGCGTGGTGCGCTTCATGCTGCGGCTGCTGGGCTTTCGGATCGACGACAATGTGGCTGTGCTATCGGCCCATGAGGAGCTGCGCGGCGCGGTTGATCTGCTGCATCAGGAAGGGGGTGTGATGAAGTCAGACCGCGACATGCTGGGCGGTCTGCTCGATCTGAAAGAATTGCTGGTGTCCGACGTGATGGTTCACCGCACGCGCATGCGCACGATCGATGCAGCACAACCGCCGGAAGATATTGTGCGGGAGGTGCTGGCCTCGCCCTATACGCGCATGCCGCTGTGGCGTGACAGCCCGGAAAACATTGTCGGGCTGCTGCACGCCAAGGATCTGCTTCGTGCGCTCGATGCGGTCGGCGGTGTGCCGGCAAAAATCGATCTCGCCAGCATCACGCTGCCAGCCTGGTTCGTGCCTGACGCGACCACATTGGCTGACCAGCTGCGGGCGTTTCTGCTGAAGAAAACCCATTTTGCTTTCGTGATCGATGAATATGGCGTCGTGATGGGGCTGGTCACGCTTGAGGATGTGCTTGAGGAAATTGTCGGCGACATCAAGGACGAGCATGATGTGTCCGTGCAGGGTCTCAGGCCGCAGCCGGACGGTAGCCTCATTATCGATGGCGGCGTGCCGATCCGCGATCTCAACCGGGCGATGGACTGGAGCTTGCCGGATGAAACGGCAACGACCATTGCGGGGCTGGTCATTCATGAAGCCGGCACCATTCCCGATACGGGGCAGGTGTTCACCTTCCACGGTGTGCGGTTTTCAATTCTGCGCAAGACGCGCAACCGCATCACGTCCATGCGTGTGATGCCGCTGGAAAAGAAAAAGCCGGCGGGTGCTCCGCCGGCCTGATGATCGGGTATCCTCGGCACGCCTCAGGTTTCGGCGATGGCGTGGGCATGCAGGGCGTCGTCTTTCTTTTCGCTGGTGAGATATTGCGCCTTTGCCAATTCGGCAAAGCGGCCGCCTTTCGCCACCAGTTCATCGAACGATCCCGTTTCGACGATGCGCCCCTGATCGAAGACCATGATGCGGTCGGCGTTCCGGATGGTGGCGAGCCGGTGCGCAATGACAAAGGTGGTGCGTCCTTTCATCACCTCTTCCAGCGCTTTCTGCAATTTCACTTCGGTAGCGGCATCGAGCGCTGACGTTGCCTCATCGAGGATCAGCACCGGCGGATTTTTCAGCAGCGCGCGCGCGATGGAAAGCCGCTGACGTTCGCCGCCTGAAAGGGTGCGGCCACGCTCGCCCACCAGCGTGTCGAGTCCATCGGTCTGGCGCGCCATGATTTCTTTGGCCTGCGCCCGTTCCAGGGCGAGATTGATTTCATCATCCGTCGCGTCGGGTTTGCCGACCATGAGGTTCTCGCGAATTGACCGGGCAAACAGCATCGGCTCCTGAAACACCACGCCGATAT
>JBOFFO010000589.1:0-1582 GCA_051648665.1 Beijerinckiaceae bacterium
TTGGTCAGGCCGCGCGCCGCACCGAGGACCGGCGTCTGATTTCCGGCGGCGGGCGCTATACATCCGCTCTCATTCCGGCCGGGGCCTTGCAGGCTTTTGTGCTGCGCTCTCCGCATGCGCATGCGGATTTCACCATCACCGATGCGGATGCGGCGCGCGCCATGCCGGGCGTGAAACTCGTTCTCACTGCGGCCGATGTGAAGCATCTCGGCGCTGTGCCCTGCCTTGCGCCGATTCCGAATGGCGACGGCTCGAAGGCGCCGAAGCCGAAGCATCCGGTTCTCGCGCATGGCACGGTCAAGCATGTGGGCGATCCCATCGCCTTTATCGTTGCGGATACGGCGGCGCAGGCGCGCGATGCGGCGGAGGCGATTGCGGTCGATTACACACCGCTGGCGGTCGTCGCCGATACGCGCGCGGCGCTCGCGCCGGGCGCGCCGCTGGTGTGGAAGGATGCGCCGGGCAATATCGCCTATGACACAGGCATGGGCGACAAGGACAAGGTGGACGAGATTTTCAAGCGGGCGGCGAAAACCGTGCGCATCGAGATCGAGAACAACCGGCTCATCACCAATTATATGGAAACGCGCAGCGTCATCGCGGATTATGACGCGAAGAGCGAATCCTACACGCTGACGCTGACAAGCCAGGGCGTGCACGGCCTGCGCGATGTGCTCGCCGGCATGATCCTGAAATGCCCGCCGGAAAATGTCCGCATCATCACGCCGGATGTCGGCGGCGGCTTCGGCACCAAGAGCTTCATGTATGCGGAATATCCGCTGGCGGCGGAGGCGGCGAAGCGGCTCGGCAAAACCGTGGCATGGGTGGCGGACCGCTCGGACCATTTCATTTCCGATGCGCATGGCCGCGACAACATCACGCTGGCGGAAGCGGCGCTCAACGCCAATGGCGAATTTCTCGCCATGCGTTTCGACATCGCCGGCAATCTCGGCGCGTATCTGCATCATTACGGCCCGTATATTCATTATCTCGGCGCGACGATGCTGACCGGCATTTACAAGACTCCGGCGATTTATGTGCGGGTGCGCGGCGTGTTCACCCATACCGTGCCGGTTGACGCCTATCGCGGCGCCGGGCGGCCTGAAGCGGCGTTTGTGCTGGAGCGCCTCGCCGACGCGTGCGCGCGTGAATGCGGGCTGGCGCAAGATGAGTTCCGCCGCCGCAACATGGTTCCGGCGTCCGCCATGCCCTACAAAACGCCGATCGGGGATCGCGTCTATGACACCGGCGATTTCCACGGCCATCTCGCGCAAGCGATGCAATCGGCGGACTGGGCCGGTTTTGCAGCGCGTGCAGCAGACTCGAAAAAACACGGCAAGGTGCGCGGCATCGGCATCGGCAGCTATATCGAATGCACGGCGTGGGGATCGGGTGAAGATGTCAGCGCCACGCTGGAAAAAGACGGCACGGTGACAGTCACGTCCGGCACGCAATCGAACGGGCAGGGCCACGCGACGGCCTATGCGCAATTCGTGTCGCAGCATCTCGATATTCCGCTGGAGCGCGTCAACGTCATTCAGGGCGATACGGCGGTGGTGAAAACCGGCAACGGCACCGGCGG
>JBOFFO010000590.1:0-2051 GCA_051648665.1 Beijerinckiaceae bacterium
ACCTCCGAAATTGAATCAGCAATGGCTCTGACAGGGTTCTTCGGCGGAGCCCTGCTGGTCCAGAACAGTAGGGACACGGAATCTGTGCTCGAAAGAATTTTTGGATTTCAGCGCCTGCAATCGGATAAAGAGTCGGTCCGACTTGCCGTTGCATCCGGTGCACCCGGTGCGCACATTGATCTGGTCACCGCCAATGGCAAGCAGCGCGGAACATCGGGCGCCGGCAGCGTTCATCATGTGGCGTTCCGGGCAGCCACTGACGATGCGCAGGCCCTTATGGCAAAACATCTGGCGGAAACCTTCAACATCGCGGCGACAGAGCAGCGCGACCGCAATTACTTCCGATCCGTCTATTTCCGGGAGCCATCAGGCGTACTGTTCGAGATTGCCACAGATGACCCCGGCTTTGCGGTGGATGAGCCGCTGGAAACACTGGGGCAGGCTCTCAAACTGCCAAAGCAGTACGAAGCATTCCGCAGCCAGATTGAGCAGGTCTTGCCGCCGCTGAATTAGCGCGGCAACTCTACCGCACGCTATGGCGCGATGGCAGCGTTGCGTTGGCGCATGGTGGCCACGCAATCGCGATTTTGGCAGGATGATGCCAAGATGGAGGATTCGCATGGCAAAACGCCCGTCACGCAGTGCTGCTCTGGCCAAGGCCAAAGCGCTCTTGCAACAGATCACTCTGATCGACGGCCACAATGATGTGCCCTGGGTCGTCCGGCTAAGCGGCAAAGGCAATGTGGCCAAGTATCGTTTTGATAAAAAACATCTGGAGACGGATGTGGACATCCCGCGCATGCGCGCGGGCATGATCAATGCCCAGGTTCATGCCGCGTATCTTCCCACAGGCATCGCCAATCCAGCCACAGTTACGCTTGAACAGATCGATATCATCCATCAGATCGAGCAGCAGCATGCGGACGTATTTCTCCCCGTGCGGCAGGTGGCCGATATAGCGCGCGCCCGGCGCGCAGGAAAAATAGCGTCCATTACCTCCGTTGAAGGCGGTGTTGGCCTTGAAGGATCATTGTCGCCATTGCGCATGTGGCACGCCCTTGGCATGCGTGTCATGACGCTTTGCCATAACGAGACGTTGCCGTGGATCGACAGTGCAACGGATGCAAGGCGTCATGATGGCCTAACAGTGTTTGGCCGTCAGGTGGTGCGGGAACTCAACCGGCTCGGCGTGCTGGTGGATTTATCACACGGCTCGCCAAAGTCCGCCCTCGATGCCATCGAAGCCTCGCGCGCCCCGATTGCCTTAACCCATTCCAACGCTTTCGCCCTCTCCAGCCATCCGCGCAATGCGCCGGATGAAGTATTGCGGGCGATCAAGAAATCGAATGGCATTGTCATGGCGACATTTGTGCCAGCCTTTATCCGGCAGAAGACATGGGATCGGCTGAAGGATTATTGTGACGAATATGGCAAAGCGCGCACTGATCTCGCCAACGTCTCCTATGATGAGATCAAGCGCGCATCCCTGAGTGAGTGGGAAACGGAAGCGCCTGCCCTGCTCTGCGATCACATCGAATACATGACCAATATTGTCGGCATAGACTGCATCGGCATCGGCTCAGATTTCTATGGTGGCGCCAATCCGCCGGGGCTTGAAGATGCAAGCAAATTCCCCAACCTGTTTGCTGAGCTTATCATGCGCGGATGGGGTGACGCTGCGCTGGCAAAAATCGCAGGAAAAAACTTCATACGCATCATGACGGATGTCGAAAAAATCGGCAAGAGATTGCGGGGAAAAGAGCCAGTTCCGGTTCAGCTTTCTTCCATTGCCGCGCATTAGCGCTTTGTATGATTGCAACAACTGGAATATCAGGCTCTAAAAGCCAATAAAAAAGCCCGCCAACGGCGGGCATTTTCATATGGCAAATTGATCAGAGAGGAATATTGTCATGCTTGCGCCATGGCCGTTCGGTCTTTTTCGTTTGCAGCATGGCGAGTGCGCGTGCAAGACGAACCCGCGTTGAGTGCGGTTTAATCACCTCGTCGATATAACCGCGCTCTGCAGCAACGAACGGCGACAGGAAGCGCCC
>JBOFFO010000591.1:0-1507 GCA_051648665.1 Beijerinckiaceae bacterium
GCCCGGCGCAGCGCGCGCTCGATCCGGTCGACTGCGGCATGGGCGGTGGCCACATCGGTTTTGGGATCGACGCGGCAATGATAATTGACAATCAGCCCGCCGGCTGTATCGCGCACACGCACATTATGAATATCCACCACATCCTGCGTGGCCGCCGCTTCCGCGATCAGCAGCGTTGTCACCTGCTGCATGATTTCGCCTTGCGCATTCTCGCCACTCCAGTGCCGGATTTCCAGCGGCTCGATATGGCTTTCGACCTCGACATCGCCGCCAATTTCAGCGCGGATGGCTTCTTCCATTTGTGAGGCCTTGCGATGCGCCGCACCCATCGATAGCCGTCCGTCCACTTCCACATCGAAACTCACGGACAGCCGCTCGCCCACATGCTGTATGGTGACGTGATGGATCGGCACGCGCTTATGGGCCGCGATCAGCATGATGCGTTCCAGGATGCTTTCATCATCCAGCGCAATGGGGTTGGCGGTGACCGTCATGCGCGTATCCGGCGCAATCTGCTGCAAGGCCTGCGCCACATCCGCCTTGATTTGCGTCACGCGTTCCAGCGTATGCGTGCGTGAGACGCGGATACCGATATCGCCGAGCAGTGCGCCGCCGGAAGGGCGCACGCGCAATGTCTCGACCTGAACAACACCCGGTACCGCCGCAACAGCGTTCGAAATTTTTTCGGTGATGCCCTTCGGCGCTGCATCCATCAGGGAATCGATTGTGCGCCGGCCCAGCTTCCATCCCGTTACGGCAATGAAAATAGCAACGCCCACGGCCACGAGCGGGTCAAGCTGCGGATAGCCGTAATGGGCCGCGATCAGCGCCACGATGACGAGCGCTGAGTTCACCAGATCGGAAGAGAAATGCAGCGCATCGGCGGCCAGCGCTTCGCTGCCGGTCTCCTGTGCCGCCTTGTTCAGGGAATGCCAGCGCCACGCATCAACGACGATGGCCGCGACCAGCACCGCAAAGGCCACAGCCGATGTCTGCACATTTGTCTCGCCGGTGAACAGCCGGCGCACGCCCTCATAGGCAACAACCGCCGAGAGCGCGATCAGGAACACGGTTTCGCCCAGCGCGGCGATGGATTCGACCTTGCCGTGCCCATAAGGGTGATCCTCATCCGCAGGCTTGTCGGCCGCCCGCACCGCGAAATAAGTGATGGTCGTCGCGCCGACATCGAGCAGGCTGTGCGCCGCATCCGAAAGCAGAGCCAGCGATCCGGTCCACCAGCCTGTCAGCCCCTTGGCGGCAGTGATGAGAACTGTGGCGGCAATGGATATCAGCGCCGCCCGCTCTTTCAGGGTCATGGCCATGTCCTCTGGCGTTGCACGCATGGCGGCTCCCGCCCGCCGCACTTGGCGGACCTGCGCTCCTGCGCTTAGGGTGCCCTAAACCAAAAACGGCGGAGTCGCGAGATGGAATATCTTCATACGGAAGTCTGATTTTGAAAATAGCAGTGAATACAAGCGCATAGCAAGTTGTTGCGGGGCGCAAAAGT
>JBOFFO010000592.1:0-3739 GCA_051648665.1 Beijerinckiaceae bacterium
AGCATGTCCTGAAAATCCGTGCCGAGCATGGCCGAGCGGCCATTGTCGAGAATGACGACATGATATTCGCCCGGCCCGTCCACATCCGCCGCGCGCCGTGCGCCGGTGGAGAGTGTGGTATAGACGCTCATGTCCTGACCCGTGGCAGAGCGCGCCAGCACGCGCAGGATTTGAGATACATCCTCAAGCGTCGGCACCAGTTTCTCAATCGAGGCGATGACGATATGCGCCTTTGGCAGCGTCTGCGTCAGGTCGCCATTGCCCTCGTTGGTCACGATGATCGAGGTGCCGGTTTCGGCGACGAGAAAATTCGCCCCCGTGATGCCGACATCGGCTTCGAAATATTTCTGGCGCAGCACCTGCCGCGCCTCCGTCAGCAGTGATGTCGGCTCCGACAGATCGCGCTGCGGTTCAAGATGCTTGTGCACGCGGCGGAAATCCGCCTCGACCTGATTGGCGTTGACATGCACGGCGGGCGCAATGATGTGTGATGGCGTCTCGCCCCGGAGCTGGATGATATATTCGCCGAGATCGGTTTCGACGGCGGCCATGCCGGCCGCTTCCAGCGCCTGGTTCAGGCCCATCTCTTCCGAGATCATGGACTTGCCCTTGGTCACGGTCTTTGCGCCGAATTTATTGCAGAGATCGAGCACGATCTTGCAACCCTCGTCCGCTGTGCGGGCGAAATGCACATGGCCGCCCGCGTCCGTCACCGCCTTCTCGTATTTTTCGAGATAGAGATCGAGATGGGCGAGCGTATGGTTCTTGATGTCGCGGGCGCTGTCGCGCAATTTCTCGAATTCCGGCAGCCGCGCCGCCGCTTCCGCCCGGCGGTCGATGAAGCCGCCGCGCATTTTATTGAGCGCGCGCTGGAGGTTGTCGTCATGCAGCGCCCGGGTGGCGTTCTGCTTGAATTGCGGTGTGGTGGCGTGGTGGGTCATCCGCGCACCTCCTCACGCCGGGCTGGCGCCGGCGCGGCGATCGGCGGCTCGTCGGTCATGCCGGCGAGAATTTCCGCCACATGCCGCACTTCGATGGTCTTGCCCTCGCGCTTGAGTTTCCCCGCCATGTTCATCAGGCAACCCATATCGCCGGCCAGCAGCATCTGCGCGCCGGAGGCGGAAATATTCTCGGCCTTCTTGGTGACGATGGCGTCGGAGATTTCGCCATACTTCACCGCAAACGTGCCACCGAAGCCGCAGCAGGTCTCGTTCTCGTTCATCTCCGTCAGCGTCAGCCCCTGCACGGAAGAGAGCAGCAGGCGCGGCTGCGCCTTCACGCCCATTTCGCGCAGGCCCGAGCAGCTGTCATGATAGGTCGCCGTCGCGTTGCAGGCGGCGGTGACGGAAACGACGCCGAGCACATCGACGAGGAAGCTCGTGAGCTCATGCGTCTTTGCCGCCAGCGCGTGCGCGCGTTTCGCCATCTGCAGATCGTCGGCGAACAGCTCCGGGAAATGTTTGGCCACCTGCCCGGCGCAGGAGCCGGAGGGCGCCACGACATAATCATAGGGCTGAAAGGCGTCGATCATTTGCAGCGCCAGCGCCTGCGCGGTCTTGCGGTCGCCGCTGTTGAAGGCCGGCTGGCCGCAGCAGGTCTGGGGCGGCACATCAACAGTGCAGCCCGCATCTTCCAGCAGCTTGACGGCGGCAAAGCCAACGGATGGGCGGATGAGATCGACGAGGCAGGTGGCGAACAGGGCGACGCGCGGCTTGGCCATATCGGGGTTGGGCTTGCGCGGGGTGGGAAGGGGATCGGACAAGAGCGTCTCTCAGGTTTGGCTGGCCCGAATCATGCCTCACCGCCCCCCGGCTTACAAGCGCCGCTCGGCTGCGTCCGCTGCGGCGATATGCGTGCCGGCGGCCTCTTGCTCCCCGGCCATGCAGGCCGCAAGGGTAGGCCGCTGCGCTTTACCCGTTGTAAGCCCCTTGCCATGCCTGAAGCCCTCGCCATGCCTGAAGCGGTGCCATGTCCGATGTGACCGGTTTCGAAGAATACCGCCTGCGCGCCGAGGTGCTGCGCGAGGTGCATGCCCGCCCTTTTCATCCCGTGCGCGCGCCGGGCCGGGTCATGCTGCTCGGTTTCATGAACAGCAAGACCGACAAGCACGCCTCGCGCGCCGCCATCGAGGCGCTGAGCCGCGAGCACGACCAGCCGCTGCCAGAGGCCGGCGTCAATCATCACCGGATTGCCGGCCCCGGCTTTGCCGTGGGGTGGGAGCAACATACGGAATTTTCCACCTTCACCTGGTTCTTTGAAGGCGCCACCGGCCTGCACCGCCCGTCGGCTGCCGCGCACCGCGCTGCCGTTGCGCCCGGCTTTTCCCAGCCCGGTCCGCTGATTGTCGCCATTGATCTGCAGCTCTGGACCGATGCCGAACCGCATCCGCCCACGGATCGGCTGCCGGCAGCGGCCGCCCGGCTGATGCAGTCGCAGGCGCGCATCGAGACCGATTTCGCCCCCGGCGCGGACGGGTTCGTGCGCATGGATCTGACCGTGCGCGATCTTGCCGGCAATGCGCTGGGCGCGCTCGTCCAGCGCCTGCTGGAAATCGAGACCTACCGCACGCTGGCGCTGCTTGGCCTGCCGGAAGCGCAGCGCGTGGCGCCCACGGTCCGGCGCATCGAGAAGGAACTGGCGGACATCAGCCGCACCATGACCGGGGCCGAGGGTCTGGACGCCAACCGCACGCTTCTCGACCAGCTCACGCGCCTCGCCGCCGAGGCAGAGGCCGATGCCGCCATTTCCGCCTACCGTTTCGGCGCGAGCCGCGCCTATGACGAGATTGTCCAGCAGCGCCTTGTGATCATCGGCGAGGAACCGATTCCGGATGTGCCGACCCTGAAGGCGTTTCTCGACCGCCGCATGGCGCCGGCCATGCGCACCTGCGAGTCAATGGCGGGCCGGCAGGCCGATCTGTCGCGCAAGCTGACGCGCGCCGCCAACCTGCTGCGCACCCGCGTCGATGTCGAGATGGAGCAGCAGAACCGCGACCTGCTGCAATCCATGAACGACCGCACGCGGCTTCAACTGCGGCTGCAGCAGACCGTGGAGGGATTGTCCGTCGTCGCCATCAGCTATTATGCGGTCGGCCTGCTTGGCTATGTCTTCAAGGGCCTGAAGGATGCGGGCCGCCTGCCGTTTGATCCGTCGATTGCGACGGCGGCGTCCGTGCCGGTCGCGATTGCGCTGGTCTGGATGATGGTGCGCCGCATCCGCAAATCGCATACCGTTGATTGAGGCTGCTTCTCATTCGCGCCGCCGCGCTTATGCTGCCGCCAGCCCCGCATTGGGAACTGCACCATGAGCGCCATTGCCTTTCCGAAACCCGATCCCGCCATTCTCGCCCGGCGCGATCAGATCATCGCCGATCTGGCGCGGCTGCTGCCGGCTGATGCGCTGGTCACATCCGATGACGAGCGCCGGCCCTACGAGACCGACGGGCTGACCGCCTACCGCAAGCTGCCGCTGGCGGTCTGCCTGCCCTCGACCACCGAACAGGTCGCGGCGGTGATGAAATATTGCCACGAAGCGGGCGTGCCGGTGGTGGCGCGCGGCGCGGGCACCTCGCTGTGCGGCGGCGCGATTCCGCAGGAGGATGCGGTCATCATCGGCGTCGGCAAGATGAGCCGAATTCTGTCGGTCGACTATCCCAACCGCGTCGCGCGCGTGCAGGCCGGCGTCACCAATCTCTCGATCACCGGCGCGGTGCAGGCCGATGGTTTTTTCTACGCGCCTG
>JBOFFO010000593.1:0-1501 GCA_051648665.1 Beijerinckiaceae bacterium
CGGCCCGATGGCACTGCCATTCTCGCGCTGGCAGCAAAGTTCGCGAAGCTGCGCGGCGCAACGCTGAACATCCTGCACACCGAAGCCGCACTCGTCGGCGCGCTCGATCTTGGCTTCGTGCCGGGTGAGGGCGGGCTTGATACGGCTGCGATGCTAAAGCCCGGCGCGCTGGATGTGCTTTATCTGCTCGGCGTCGACGAGGTCGATGTGCCGCAAGGCGCTTTTGTGATTTATCAGGGCAGCCACGGCGACAGGGGTGCACACCGCGCGGACGTGATCCTGCCCGGCGCGGCCTATACCGAAAAATCCGTGACCTATGTGAACACTGAGGGGCGGGTGCAGATCACCAACCGCGCGGTGTTTCCACCCGGCGATGCGCGCGAGGACTGGGCGATCATTCGCGCCCTGTCGGAGCATGTGGGCCACAAACTACCGTTCGATTCCCTCGGCCAGCTCCGCATGGCGCTTTACGCGGCAAAGCCGATTTTCGCTGCCGTGGACATCATACCGCCGACCGATCCGGTTAATCTTGATGCGCTTGCCGGCCTCGGCGGCAGCGCCGACCGCGCGCCGATCCGCAATGCGGTTGCCGATTTTTATCTCACCAACGCCATCGCACGCGCATCCGCTGTGATGGCCGAATGTTCCGCACTCGCGGCAGGCCGCCTCCCGCAGGCGGCGGAGTGACTCGCATGACTGATCTTTCCACGCGGCCCTCACAGGGCATCGGCATCAACACCAAGATCGCGCTGATCGTGTTGGCGACGCTTGTCGGCATCGCAGCGCTGGTCGCGGCCTTTTATATCGTGACGTGGCTGTTCTCGACCGAATGGTTCGTGCCGCTGCTGATCGTAGCGCTGAAAAGCGTTGTGCTGCTTGTGGTGCTGCTGGTCCTGATCGCCTTTCTGCTGCTTGCCGACCGCAAGGTGTGGGCCGCGGTGCAGTTGCGGCGCGGCCCCAATGTCGTCGGCCCGTTCGGGCTGCTGCAATCTTTCGCCGATCTGCTGAAATTCGTGTTCAAAGAGCCGGTTATTCCAGCGGGTGCGAACAAGGGCGTGTTCCTGCTCGCGCCGCTGGTCACCTGTATTCTGGCGCTGGGCGCGTGGGCGGTGATCCCGGTGCAGGCGGGATGGGCCATCGCCAATATCAATGTCGGCATTCTCTACGTGTTCGCGATTTCCTCGCTCGGCGTCTATGGCGTGATTATGGGCGGCTGGGCGTCGAACTCGAAATATCCGTTTCTCGGCGCGCTGCGCTCAGCGGCGCAGATGGTGTCCTACGAAGTCTCCATCGGCTTCGTCATCATCACCGTGCTGCTGTGTGTTGGCTCGCTCAACCTGACCGACATTGTGACTTTTCAGGAAAAATACGGTCTTGCCACCATGCTTGGTGTGCCGTGGCTCAGCATCCTGAACTGGTTCTGGCTGCCGCTGTTCCCGATGTTCGTGATTTTCTTCATTTCCGCGCTGGCGGAGACGAACCGGCCACCGTTTGACCTGCC
>JBOFFO010000594.1:0-2564 GCA_051648665.1 Beijerinckiaceae bacterium
ATGCCCCCCGCTATAGCGCCGGGCCATCAGCAGAAGATCGTTCCTACGGTTTCAGTGACCGCCATGAGGACGAACGCCCACGGCAGACCGGGCGCAGCCGCAATCCCCGGCGGGACCACGGTGATTTTGAGTCCTATGAAGAACGTGCGCCGTCGCGCGGCTACCGTCGGCAGGAGCCTGCCGCTGGACGCACGGAACAGGCGTTGGCCGCCGTCGAGCGCTGGATCCGTGATTCTGAAGACCGGAAGCGTTCCGTAGGCACCCGTCAGTCGGCCGAGCGCGATGCGCGCCTGTCTGACGCCCTTGAGCACATCACCCGTCGTCTTGATGCTCTCGATGACCGCATCGAGTCCGGCGCTGGCCATGACGAGCTGGGCGCCATTCGCGACACGATGCAGCGGCTCGAGCACCGCATCGAGGCGGCCGCCGCGGCAGCCATCGAAGCTGGTCAGCGCGACCGCGACCAGTTTGAAGCCGATCTCGACAAGCGGATCGGCGACATTGGCAGACGCATCGAACAGATGTCGCAGGCCCACAGTCAGGGGGGTCCTGGCGACGCCCGGCTGGAGCGTCTTGAGACCCTGATGGAAAAGATGGCGCGCTCACTGGAAGAGCGGGCTGAGGAACGCCCGGTTCTGAACGGTCCGCGCCGCCGGGCGTTGGCCGGCTCCACAAGCCTTTCCGGTCCAGACGCGCTGGCCGGAGCCATGGCGGAAATCAAGGCTCACAAGCTGCGTCTGGCCGAACCCGCCCGCCCGCAAGGATCCGATCCGGCAGCGGTCGCCCTGATCGGCCGCGAGATTGAGCAGGCGCAGGAACGCGCCTTTGCCCGCGTCGCACCGACCTTCGAAACCATCCGCGGTGAAATCGCCAAGCTCGCCGGCCAGATCGCCGATGCGCGGCGGCACAGCGAAAGCGGCGATCTGCGCGCCGAACTGGCGAGCCTGCGGCAGGCCGTCGCTGCCGCCGCCAGCGTCAAACCCGCCCCCGCCCCTGCGCTCTCGGAGGTGCTGGACGAGGTGTCCGCCCGGATGCGGCAGGAATTTGCCCAGATGAACCGGGCAGTGAGCGAGCGCATTGCCGCCGTTGCAACGCCGGCTGATGATAACCGCCTCGCTCCGATCAGCGAAGCGCTGGATGATCTGTCTTCCCGGCTTGAATCGGCCGGCAGCCGGATCGCCACCGATCTGCGCCGTGACTTCCAGTCCGCCATTGGCGACCTGCGGCAGGCGGTGGCCAACCAGCGCCCGGCCATCTCGATGGAGCCGGTGGAAAAGGCCATCCGTGACCTGTCCCAGCGTCTCGACAGCCTGGCGAGCCAGCCCGGCGTCGATTCAGCGATCCTCGTCCGCACGAATCTGGAACTGGCGGAAATGCGGGAGATGGTTGGCAAGGCCGCCAACCCGATTGCGCTGGACCGGATCGAAAAACAACTGGAAGCACTGGCCGCGCGGATCGATCCGCTCACCGGCGGTGACCGCATTGGCCGGGCTGATGTGGAAGGCCTGAGCAAGGAATTGCGCCATCTCGCCCGGCAGTTTGACCCGGCACTGGCGCTGAACGCCATGGACGACAAGCTGCGCGCCCTTGAGGAGCGCATGGCGCGCCGGATGGAGCAAAGTCAGAGCTTTGCCGGCGAAGGACAAGCCCAAGGCCTGAGCGGGGATATTCTTGCATCTGACGTATCAGGGCTTGAGGCCATGATGCGGGCGCTGTCGGACAAGATCGACGCTGCGCGCAAGCCGGATGCCGGCGCACCGCAATTTGACGCGCTGCAACGCCAGATCGCCAGCATCGCGTCCCGTATGGAAAAATCTGATGAAGGGTTGCGGGCGCTCAGCAGTATCGAGCGCGCCGTATCCGACCTGTTCGTGCAGATGGATAGCCTGCGTGACATCCACCGGGAAACCGCCGAGATCGCCGCGCGCAAGGCGGCGGAGATGCTGGCGCGGGACGGGGGTGGCGGCCAATCCCGCGACAGCCTCCTGCCGCAAGACAATCCGCGCATGGATGCGCTGGTCAGCGATGTGACGGCACTGGTGAAATCCCGCGATTCCATCGACCGCCGCACCCAGGATACGCTGGAAGCGGTGCATGGCGCCCTTGAGAAGATCGTTGGCCGGCTGAACACTCTCGAAAGCGAGGTCGTCACCCAGAGCCGCACCGCAGCGAGCCATGACCGGGCGGGCTCTCTGCCTGCCGAGGGCCTGCCGGTGCGGGCGGCCATCCATGCGGCGACCAAGGCGGCCGGCGAAATGGGCCGGGCCGGTGCGCGCGGCATGGAAACGCGCATTGCGGGTGACCGGAAGGCACCTGCGCCAACCCCCGAACCGGCTGTCGATGCTTCGGTTCTTGTCCGTCCCGGTAGCCGCCGCGCCCAGCCGATTGCCGCTCCGGCGATCGAAGAAAAGCCATCGCGCTTTTCACTGAAATTGCCGTTCCTCAAGGCAAAACCCAAGGACGCTCCACCCGCGGCCGATGAAGTGCAAGACGTGGCCGGCGGCCGTTCCAAGCCGGCGAAACCGGGCCAGGAACCTTCAAGCCGCGCCGCTGCTGCTGGCACT
>JBOFFO010000595.1:0-2608 GCA_051648665.1 Beijerinckiaceae bacterium
CTCTTGGCTGCTTGTCACCATCATCCAGCTGCTGATGGCGTTCCGCGCGCCCTACACCAAGCACACGGCCACCGAACTTTTGCTGATCCTGGCGCAGGAAGACCGGCCTCCCAAACCCGTTGCCCAGCGCGTTGTAGCCGTGGTGCGGCAGGATGTGCAGCTGCTGTTCGCCTACTGGTGCGCGTGGCTCAGCGTCGGCCTGCTTGTTGCGTCGATTCTTGTGGCGGGGCTGGCGTCAGACACCTAGACGCCCGGCAAGGGCATACAGCGAAATCGCCGCAGCGTTTGAGACATTCAGGCTCTTGATCGCGCCGGGCATGTCGAGCCGGGCCAGCACGTCGCAGGTCTCGCGGGTGCGCTGGCGCAGGCCCTTGCCTTCTGCGCCCAGAATCAGGGCGAGCGGGCGGCGCACGGCCACGTCCTGCATCGGTACGGCGCCTTCCGAATCGAGGCCGACGCGCAGCACGTTCTGGCGGCCCAGCAACTCCAGCGCATCGCCGAGATTCTTGACGGTGATGATCGGCACATGCTCCAGCCCGCCGGAGGCCGCCTTGGCGAGCACGCCGGTCGCCACCGGCGAATGCCGCTCCGTGGTGATCACCGCATCGACGCCAAAGGCGGCAGCCGAACGCAGGATTGCGCCGACATTGTGCGGGTCCGTGATCTGGTCGAGCACGAGCAGCAGCGCGTTGGCCGGCACCGCATCCAGCGCCGGGCCTTTCAGCGGATCGCATTCGATCAGCAGCCCCTGATGCACCGCATCCGGCGTCAGCACGGCGTCGATCTCGCGGGGATGCACGATCTCCGGCTCAAGCGGCAGGCTGCCCAGCTCATCCATCAAACGGCGATGGCCGTTTTCGGTCGCCATGATCCGCCGCACTTTGCGCTTCGGGTTGCGCAGCGCCTCCACCACGGGATGCCAGCCATAGAGCACGACCTCATGGGTGAACCGGTGCGTGGGCGGCCCTGAACGCCCTTCGCGCCTGGCGCGGCGGTTTTCCTTGGCCCGCGCGTCCCGCTCGGCGAAAGATTTGGGTTTTGACTTCTGCCAGGGGCGCTTGCCGCCCCGTTGTCCGGCGCTCTTGCCCGGCACTTCGGCCGCAGCGGAATCCGAGGCAGGGCGGTCGCCGGCCGGGGTACGGTCAGTAGAGCGGGGCGGTTTCAGGGCATGATCTCGTAGACAGAATGGGATCCGTTCCTACCATGCAAAACAGGCCGGGCAATCACTGCCCGGCCTGTGCAGAATGTCTGAAGGCTCCAATCCCGCGTCAGTCGCAGATTTCGACGCGTTGGCGCACATAGCCATAGCCGTCCCAGACCCGGCGCGTCTCTGTCCAGCATTCGCTGACCACGCGCGGCGCGGGGCGATAGACGCGCACCGGCTCCTCGATGAATTCCGGCTGTGGCCGGGCTGCCGCCGCCAGCGCGCTGCCGGCGAGAATGCCGCCGGCACTGCCGAGGCCCAGCGCTGCGCCCGGCGCGTAATGGGGCCTGCGGTAATACTGCGCCTCGGCCGGCGTTGCCGTGGCGAGCAGGATTGCCACGCCCGTGCCTGCCGCCATGCCGCCGGAACCCCATTGCTTGATCCGCCATGCCATCGCGTTCCCCTCCTGCTCCTGATGATGGAACCATCCCGGCCTGACGCTGCGGGCGGTTTGTGGCGCAACCGTGGAACCGGCGCGTTGGCTTCGCGGCGTGGTTAACGAACCGTTGGCGCAGCGGGGCAGCGCCTGGCGCGACGCTGCATTCGGCGCTTGTTTTCCGGATGATCTTGGCCCAAAAGGGCGCGCCTGACGGGACCACCGTCAGTCAGTCCGTGCCGGCGTAGCACAGCGGTAGTGCAGCGGTTTTGTAAACCGAAGGTCGGGAGTTCGATCCTCTCCGCCGGCACCATTTTTCCAGCCTTACCAGCCATAATAGCCTTGCGGTGGTCCATACGGGATGACGCCGCCGCCATAGCGCCGGGCAACAGGTCCGCTGGTGGGGTAACATCCCCGGTAGTTGCAACTCGACATGGTGATCGCGCCTGTGCGCAAATCCGTACAGCCATTGTGATCGCAGCGCAGCCCGCCGCCATAAGTGGGCCGGCGGCGGTAATGTGGCTGATATGCCGGCGGGGCCTCATGGCGCCAATGGGGTGAGCCGCCGCCATAGCGGCGCGCAACCGGCCCGCTGGTGGGATAACAGCCGCGGTAATCACAGCCCGACATGGTGATCGCGCCGGTTGACAGATCGATGCAGCCATTGTGGTCACACCGCAGTTGCACGCGGGTGAACGCGTCAACGCCTCCGCCAGCGGGCGACGCCGTAAAGGCCGCTGCTCCTGATGTCAGTGCACAGGTTGCCAACAAAACAGCAGCGACACGCATCATCATCGTCTCCGCACAGACCTGGAGCGTCCGTATGGGCCATCATCGCCATTGTGGCTGAATTGAAGATGAAGCGAACATGGCTGAACCGTGAAGCGCGCTGTTCCTTGGGACGGGCGTACTGTAGAAAACGCTCAAATCGCTGTCAGAACCCAGGCCTGCGGAAATTCGCCATATTCCGAGCTGGTGACGCCGTTGCGCGTCGTGCCCGGATATTGCTTCAGCGCGGCTGCGACAGT
>JBOFFO010000596.1:0-3460 GCA_051648665.1 Beijerinckiaceae bacterium
GCGATGATGCGGCGGATGGGGGCAAGCGTCAGCCGGTCGAACAGCGCCGGCGGCACATCCGCCGCGAAACTCTCGAAAATCTGCACCGCATCGGCCCCAGCGCGGAACTGCTGCACCAGATAGGCGACCGAACCGTCCACCAGCCGGTCGATCAACCCATCCACGAAAGCAGGGCGGGTATAGGCCAGCGTCCGCACATCCTCCTTGGCCTTGCCCCCTTTGCCGACCAGCATGTAGCCTGCCAGCGTCCAGGGCGCGCCACAGAAACCGAGCAGCGTGGTCGCTGCCGGCAATTCCCGCCGCAATGTATTGAGGATGGTGAAGACAGGCGCGAGCCGTTCCAGATCGATACTACCCGCGATCTGGGCCAGGTCATGGACCGGCTCAAGCCGCGGCCCTTCCCCTTCGACAAACCAGACCTTCTGGCCAAAAGCGTGCGGCACCACGAGAATGTCCGAGAACATGATCGAGGCATCGAAACCGAACCGGCGGATCGGCTGGAGCGTCACCTCGACCGCCAGATCCGGCGTAAAACACAGATCGAGGAAAGAACCGGCCTGCGCCCGCGTCGCCCGGTATTCCGGCAGATAACGCCCCGCCTGCCGCATGATCCAGAGCGGTGGCCTTGGCTGCCGCCGGCCGGCCAGCACTTCCATGACAGGTTTCAGGATAGGCCCCTGACCGGCCGGTGCCGGACTTGTACCCACAGCGGTCATTTCTTGTCCGAATCGTATCTAAGAGTCTTGTAGAGTCTGTTTGATAGCCCGAGTCCGGACTCCAATGCGGTCCACAGCCGGTTCTGTAAAGCCACCGAATCCGTGTCCCGGAGAAAGCGCAGGAAAAAACTGTCGCTATGAGCGTTAACACTTTGTTAACCAGGCAAAACTCCGGCTCTCTGCCGCAAAGGTTAACGCAAGGTTACGATTTATGGTTTCCACACTGTTAACAATCCATACCGGAATCGATTCAAACCCCCAGGCCTGTCGATAACTTTGCCTGCTGCGGGGACGAAAAATCCGGCGCTTGCGCATTTCCGCCCCCTCGTCCACATCCATCCACAGGCGGCGGGATAAGTGCTGCGTTCAGCGAGCAGGCGCCCACGCTTGAATCTGGATGGTCCGGCAACCACGGGCTTTCCGCCAGCCTTCGGACCTCGTCATGCCCCGCAGTTATTTTCACGTTCATCTCGTTTCTGACGCCACCGGCGAGACCCTGATTTCGATCAGCCGCGCCGCCGCGGCCCAGTATGAGGGCACGGCGGTGATCGAGCATTTTTACCCCATGGTGCGGTCACGTCAGCAGATCGAGCGCGTCACCGGGGAACTGGCGCAAGCGCCGGGTATTGTTCTCTACACCCTCGTGGATCGTGAACTGGCCGGCGAACTGGAAAAGGCCTGCCAAATTCACAACTGCCCCTGTCTCTCGGTGCTCGATCCGATTCTCGCGCTCTATCAGAGCTATCTCGGCACCACTTCGACGCCACGGCCCGGTGCGCAGCACGCGCTGAATGCGGAATATTTCCGTCGCATCGAAGCGCTGAATTACACCATGATGCATGATGACGGTCATCTCGCCGACGATCTGGAATCGGCCGATGTCGTGCTGGTTGGCATTTCCCGCACCTCTAAAACCCCGACCAGTATTTATCTCGCCAACCGTGGCATCAAGACAGCGAATATTCCGCTGGTCCCCGGGCTGGCCGGCATCGGCATGGTCGAGGTCTTGCGCAAGCCGCTGGTGGTTGGGCTGGTGGCAAGCGCCGACCGGATTATCCAGATCCGCCAGAACCGGCTGTTGTCACTGAATGCCAACGATGAAAGCACCTATGTGGATCGTGAAGCGGTGACCGAGGAAATCACCATGTCGCGCAAACTCTGCGCCCGGCATGGCTGGCCAGTCATCGATGTGACGCGCCGCTCCATTGAAGAAACAGCGGCGGCGATCATGGATTTGCTGCGCGAGCACCGCATGAAATTTATTGCGCAATGACATGGCATGGACCGACATGGCCGTGGCTGCGGCCTGATCCACTCGTGCTGGCATCCGGCAGCGCGACCCGTCTGGCCCTGCTGGCGGCGGCAGGATTGCCGCTGGAAGTCATCAAGCCCGTTGTCGATGAGCGCGCGGTGGAAGAGCCGATGCGGAAATCTGGCCTTTGCGCCGCCGACCGGGCGCTGCTGCTGGCGCGCGCCAAAACGGTTGCGGTGGCGAATCAAAATCCCGGCCGGATCGTCGTCGGTGCCGATCAGACGCTCGACGCCACCGGTCATCCCGGCGTGAAAGCGCGGGACAAAGGCGAGGCGAAAGCCATGCTGATGACGCTTTCTGGCCGCACACACCGGCTGCATGCAGGCTGGTGCATCGCCGTCGATGGGATGGTTGTGTGCGAAGGGGTGATGAGCGCAGTGTTGCGTGCCCGCGCCTTCGATGGCGCCTTTATCGACGCCTATATCGAAAAGGCCGGCGACGCCGTGTTGCAATCCGTTGGCAGCTACCAGATCGAAGGGCTGGGTCAGCATCTGTTTGACGCGATCCACGGTGAACACAGCACGATCCTGGGTTTGCCAATGCCGCCGGTTCTGGCATGTCTGCGCCGCAAAGGAATTTTGGCGTCATGACCACGAAAAAAGCAGCCATCATCGGCTCGCCCGTCGCTCATTCCCGTTCGCCGCTGATTCATGGCCATTGGTTAAAGCAGCATGGCATCGACGGCGATTATGCCCGCATTGATGTGCCCGCTGATGGTTTCAACGATTTCATTCGCGATTTTCACGCGCAGGGATTTACTGGCGGGAATGTCACGCTCCCGCACAAGGTCAATGCCTATAACGCCTGTGACCGTCTCACCGATGGCGCGAAAGCCATCGGCGCGGTCAACACGATCTGGTTTGAAGATGGCCTGTTGTGCGGCGATAATACCGATGGTGTTGGCTATGTCGCGGATCTCGATGACGCCTTTCCCGGCTGGAGCGATGCAACCCGGAATATGATTGTGCTCGGCGCGGGCGGCGCGGCGCGCGGCATTCTCTTTGCGCTGCATGCGCGCGGCCTGAAAAATATCACGCTGGTGAACCGAACCCGTGCGCGCGCTGAAGCGGTGGCCAGTCCCTATCCGTCCGTCACCGTCACGGACTGGCAGGGAATGGCCTTGAGCGAAGCCGATCTCATCATCAACACCACGTCGCTTGGCATGAAGGGGCAGCCGCCTCTGGACATCAGCCTTGATGCATTAAAACCATCCTGCATCGTCAGCGATATTATTTATGTGCCTACTGAAACGGATTTTCTGCGCGCCGCGCGGCAACGCGGCCTGCGCACGCGCAATGGTCTGGGCATGCTGCTGCATCAGGCGGTACCGGGTTTCGCCCGCTGGTTCGGCGTCACGCCGCGCGTCACGCCGGAACTGCGCGCCATGATCGAAGCGGATATCGGCGCGTGACCTTTGTCCTCGGCCTGACCG
>JBOFFO010000597.1:0-2455 GCA_051648665.1 Beijerinckiaceae bacterium
CCAATGCCAACGCGCAAAGGGCCATGAGATGATGTCATGAGCGAAAAAACCTCGTAAATTGCGTTTCATGTTGCAGGCTGCAAATATCTGACAGCATGGTGCTGCTGCCGAGATCATCCAGCGTGGCGTCCTTGATTGAATCGGCAGCTTCTGAAACAGTCGGTAGCAACGAGGCGAGAATATACTGGCCGTCAGTATGTCCGATGATCGAAAGTCGCAGCGCAGCAGACACCAGAGTTTGCGCAAAGCTCATGCCATAAGCTGCCACAGTTGAAGATCGTGGCACGCCATAAAGCGCTGCACAAGCGCCAAGTGCGACCGAATAAGGAATATCGCCAACGTGCAGGGATTTTATTGGTGCAAGATGTTTATGTAGCCAGCAAGTCTTGATGGCTGTCATGAAAGCATTGCCTTGCTGAACGGATTCCAGATGCCTCTCGCGTGAAGGCGCGAGTGCCAATGCCAATTCTATTATAGACTCAAGTCGTTCGGCTTCACCGGTGGATATGGCTTCCCAAGCCGCGCCGGATAATATCGCATCGTTTCGCCAAGACCCATACTGAATCAAGTCGGCAATCCACTCACGGCATGTTTCTTTATTTTTCACATGCTGTGCATGAATGGCAAATTCCAGTCCGTGAGAATAGGCAAATGACCCCACAGGAAAGGAGGGAGATAGCCAGTTCTGTAACAACAAGGCTGGATTATTGCTCATGATTGCTACCATGGTGGTGCCCATGCGCTGCCCCGTGCCCGCCGTAGGCGCCACCTTCTGGCCGAAATGGCCGCACGCAGTTCACGACGGTGGCGCCAAGCCCTTCCAGCATGCCAGCCAGAACATGATCACGCGCAATATAGACAGCATTTTCGCCAATCTCGGTTGGCGTATGGCGATTGCCAAGATGCCAAATAATGCGGCGCATCTGGAGCGTATCCTCACAGGAAACAGCATAAAGTTCCTGTGGCGCGGCGCGCACTTGCACAACCGCAAAAGGCCCCGTCACTAGACCGTCACCATCTTGCAGTTGAACGGCCCGTGCAAGATCAAGCATCAGACTTTGCCCGCTATCGGTTTCAAGGCGGATGCGGCGGCGATAGCGCGATTCTGCATCAAGCGTGATGGTGTCGATGATGTGGTCGGCATCGACTTGCGCGGCATGGATGAAATGGGTTGCACGGAGCATGATTTGTCAAAACAAAAAGTAGCGTTGTGCCATAGGCAACACGCTCATAGGTTCGCACACCAGCAATTCGCCATTGGCGCGCACTTCATATGTTTCTGGATCGACGTCGATCTGAGGGGTGGCGTCATTGTGGATCATGCTTTTCTTGCTGATTCCATTGCGGGTATTTTCAACAGCGACAAAGTCTTTTGCACAACCGAGCTGGGCGCGCAGTCCATTGCCAATCGCGGTCTGTGAGACAAACGTGACTGCATTCCGGTTGCGAGCACGGCCCAGAGCACCGAACATGGGCCGGTAATGCACAGGCTGTGGTGTGGGGATGGAGGCGTTTGGATCGCCCATGGGCGCGGCGACAATCATGCCGCCTTTGAGGATGAGGCTTGGTTTGACGCCGAAAAACGCTGGATCGTAAAGTACGAGGTCGGCGAGCTTTCCCGGCTCCACCGATCCAATATGCCGGGAAACGCCATGAGCAATGGCAGGATTGATTGTATATTTCGCAACGTATCGCCGAGCACGAAAATTATCTGCTGCCGTTCCGGCGTCTTCGGAGAGCGTGCCGCGTTGCACCTTCATCTTGTGAGCGGTCTGCCAAGTACGAGTGATGACTTCGCCAATTCTGCCCATCGCCTGACTGTCGGATGACATCATGGATAGCGCGCCAATATCATGCAGAATGTCTTCGGCCGCTATTGTTTCTTTGCGAATGCGGCTTTCGGCAAAAGCCAGATCCTCTGGAATTTTCGATGAGAGATGGTGACACACCATGAGCATGTCGAGATGTTCGTCAATGGTGTTGGCCGTAAAAGGGCGTGTGGGGTTTGTGGAAGATGGCAGCACGTTTGGCAGGCCTGCGACCCTGATAATATCCGGTGCATGCCCGCCGCCTGCGCCTTCCGTATGGAAAGCATGAATGGTGCGGCCCTTGAACGCTGCAATCGTGTCCTCGACAAACCCGGATTCGTTGAGGGTATCGGTATGAATCATGACCTGAATGTCGTGGGCATCGGCGACAGCAAGACAGTTGTCGATGGCGGCTGGCGTCGTGCCCCAATCCTCATGCAGCTTCAAGGCGCACGCGCCGGCCGCTATCATTTCTTCCAATGCGGCAGGCAGAGATGCGTTGCCCTTACCAGAAATTCCAATATTGAGCGGCAAATCATCGACTGCCTGCAACATGCGGTGGATATGCCAAGGTCCAGGGGTGCATGTGGTGGCCAGCGTGCCGTGGGATGGCCCAGTTCCTCCGCCAAGCAGTGTGGTCATGCCAG
>JBOFFO010000598.1:0-4681 GCA_051648665.1 Beijerinckiaceae bacterium
CGCACGGAATGTTGGCCTTGAGCGGCGCTTGGCGCAGGCGCTGGAAGGCGAGGTGCGGTTCGATGCTTTCACGCGCGGGCGCTACGCTACCGATGCCTCGATTTACCAGATCATGCCGCAAGGCGTGGTATTCCCGAAAACTGAATCCGATGTGGCGGCGGCGCTGGCGCTGGCGCGCGAGGAAGGGTTGACGGTTATCGCGCGCGGCGCCGGCACCTCGCAGAATGGCCAGCCGATTGGCGCCGGCCTGGTGCTCGACTTCAGCAAACACATGAACGGGGTGATGCGGTACGATGCTGAGGCGCAGCGCGTAACGGTCGCGCCGGGCATGGTGCTGGAACAGCTCAATGCGCGGCTGCGTCGCGATGGGCTGTTTTTCCCCGTTGAGCCATCCACCGCTAGCCGCTGCACCATCGGCGGCATGGCCGGCAATAATTCTTCCGGCGCGCGTTCGCTCCATTATGGCAAGATGGTGGACAATGTCAGCGCCATCCGCGCGCTGCTCGCCAAGGGCGACGTGATGGATGCGCGTGCAGATCCTCCTGGGCAGCAGGGCGATCTGATGCACAGCATGATCCGGCTGGCTGATGCGCACCGGCAAGAGATCGAGCGCGTCTATCCCAAGGTGCAGCGCCGGGTCGGCGGCTACAATCTCGATGCGTTGCTGGGGCCGCAGCCCAATGGCGCGCATTTGCTGGTCGGTTCCGAAGGCACGCTGGCGCTGACAACAGCCGTGACATTGAATCTTGCACGGCTGCCAGCCCATCGGGTCATGGGCGTCTGTCATTTTCCGAGCTTTCGCGCGGCGATGGAAACAACGCAGCACATCGTCGCGCTGGGTCCGGTCGCGGTCGAACTGGTGGACAACAATGTGCTGACACTCGGCGCGGATATTCCGATGTTCGTTCGCACGCTTGCCGATATTACGCGTGGGCAGCCGAATTGCCTTCTGCTTGTCGAATTTGCGGGAGATGACCTTGCAACGCTCCGGAAAGACTTGCGGCGGCTCGACCAGTGCATGGCCGATCATGGTTTTTCTGACGCCGTCGTCGAAATCATCGAATCGGCGCGACAGAAGCCGGTGTGGGAGGTGCGCGAGGCCTGCCTCAATATCATGATGTCGATGAAGGGCGACAGCAAACCGGTGTCCTTCATCGAGGATTGCGCGGTGCCGCTCCACCATCTCGCCGACTACACCGATGCGGTCACAGAATTATTCGCGCGCCACGGCACGCGCGGCACCTGGTATGCGCATGCGTCCGTTGGCTGCCTGCATGTGCGCCCTATCCTCAACATGAAGGATGAGGCGGGCGTGAAATCCATGCGCGCCATTGCTGAAGCTGCGTGCGAACTGGTCAAAACCTTCAAGGGTTCTTTTTCTGGTGAGCATGGGGATGGCATTTCGCGCTCGGAATTTGTCGCGCCCATGTTTGGCGACAGGATCACGCGCGCCTTTGAGTCAGTGAAGGATGCGTTCGACCCGGCGGGAATGCTCAATCCCGGCAAGATTGTCCGCCCGCTCAGGATGGATGACCGCAGCCTGATGCGGTTTGCGCCGGATTACGCGACAGAGTTGCCGGCGAATGCTGCGCTGGACTGGTTAGAGTGGGGCGGTTTCGGCGGCGCAGTCGAGATGTGCAACAATAATGGCACGTGCCGGAAAATGTCTGGCGGCGCCATGTGCCCCTCCTGGCGTGTGACGCAGGACGAAACCCATGTCACCCGGGGGCGCGCCAATGCGTTGCGTCTCGCGCTGTCTGGCCAGCTCGGCGCCAACGCGTTGACTTCGCCGGACATGAAGGCAGCGATGGATTTGTGCGTATCCTGCAAAAGCTGCAAGCGCGAATGCCCCACCGGCGTCGATATGGCGCGCATGAAAATCGAGTTTCTCAGCCATTACCATGCGCGCCATGGTGTGCCGTTGAAGGAACGGCTGATTGCTTTTCTGCCGCGTTATGCTCCTGCGGCAGCCTTTTTTGGGCCGCTGTTGAATCTGCGCAACCGCTGGCCGCTGCTGGCCCGCCTGGGCGAACGCTGGCTCGGCTTCAGCGCGCGCCGTTCCTTGCCGCAGTGGAAAAAGCCGTGGCGCGACAACCGGCCTTATAGCAATCCAGACGACATTGTGGGCGATGGCCGCGACATCATTCTGTTTGGCGATACCTTCAACCGCGCCTTTGAACCGGAGAATCTCGCTGCGGCAGAGCGGGTTCTGCACGCGGCCGGCTATCGCCTCCATCATGTGGCGCCGTCCGATGCTGGGCGTGCATTGTGTTGCGGTCGCACATTTCTTTCGTCGGGCATGATCGAGGAAGCGCGCTACGAAGCCGCGCGCACGGTTCAAACGCTGGCGCCCTTTGTGGCGCGCGGCGCACGGATCGTTGGACTGGAGCCGTCCTGCCTGCTCACCATGCGCGATGAAATGACTGTATTACTCAGGGGCAATGGCGCGCAGGCGCTTGCCGCTCATGCGCTGCTGATCGAGGAAGCACTGGCGCAGGATATCGAGGCGGGCAGGGTGCATCTGCCATTGCAGGATCAGCGCGGCCGCATTGCCCATGTCCATGGTCACTGTCATCAAAAAGCCTATGGCGTGATGGGCGCGGTTGAAGCTACGTTGCGCCATGTGCCCGGCCTTGATGTGCAAATGATCGAGTCCAGTTGCTGCGGCATGGCCGGTGCGTTCGGCTATGACTCAAAAACCGTTGATACGTCCTTGGCGATGGGAGAATTGTCGTTGTTGCCCGCGGTGCGCAAGGCCGCGCCGGACGATATCGTCGTCGCCGATGGCACAAGCTGCCGCCACCAGATCAGCGACGGAGCGTCGCGTGAAGCCGTGCATGTCGTGCGTGTGCTGGACGAGGCCTTGCGTTCACCCGTGACTTGAAAATGCCTGGTATGCGGAGCGTTGAATCAGCGATGTTACTTCACCGAAACCTTGGTCTTCTTTCCATAACGGGATATGACAAAATCGGTTTATGATCGGGCCGGCGTGGCGTGTAATCTGCACCAATGCGCCGGACAATGAGTCAGTGAGGGTCCAGTGTCAGTCAGTGTAGAAAAATCCGGTACAATCGCAATCGTGACGCTCGACAGCCCGCCAGTGAATGCCATCGGGCAGGAGGTGCGCGCGGGTCTGTTGAATGCAGTGCAGGAACTCGCTGCCGATCCGTCGATCACGCGCGTCATTGTCACGGGTGCGGGGACCATTTTTGCCGCTGGCGCTGATGCGCGCGAATTCGATGGGCCGCCGCTCGAGCCGCATTTGCCGGATATTCTGACGCTGATCGACGCCAGCACCGTGCCGTGGATTGCCGCCATCAATGGCGCGGCCCTCGGCGGCGGCTATGAAATCACGCTTGCTTGCCGCTATCGCATAGCGGCGCCGGCGGCGACGGTGGGTCTGCCGGAAGTGACGCTCGGCGTCATTCCCGGTGCAGGCGGCACGCAACGCCTGCCGCGCCTTGTCGGCATAGCGAAGGCCGTGGACGTGATTGCTCAGGGCCGCGTGGTGGGCGCGCAGGAAGCCCTCAGCCTCGGCCTGATCGATGCGATCGATGAGAACCCGGTTGCCGCTGCACGGCAGGTTGATCTGGCGCTTTTAAAGGTCCGCGCGCCTCTGTCTTCGATAACCCATGCCAGCCCAGATGATGCGGCCATTGAAGCGGCGCGCGCGCAGGCAGCAAAACGCATGCGCGGGCAGGCCGCGCCGCTCGAAGCCATTGCGCGTGTGGCAGAGTCAGCAACGGTTCCTTTTGCGGAAGCCTTGCGCAAGGAGCGCGAGACTTTCATCCGCCTGCGGCACGGCGATCAGGCTAAAGCCTTGCGGCATGCATTCTTCGCTGAGCGTCAGCTCAAGCCGCCAGCCGATGTGGCGGCCGCGCCGCCTGCCGATGTTCGCCATGCTGTCGTCGTTGGTGGCGGTACGATGGGCGCTGGCATTGCCTATGCATTGAACAGCGCTGGCCTTGACGTCACCGTCGTTGAAACGGACGCCGCTGGCGTTGCCCGCGCTGTGGCCAACATCGACAAGCTGTTTGCCGATGGGGTAAAACGGAAAATTCTGTCACAGGATATGGCTGACGCGCGCCGCAAGAGCGTCGCCGTGCAGGCCGGTTATGATGCGTTGCCGCCCGCGCAACTCGCCATCGAGGCGGCTTTTGAAAGCATGGATGTCAAGCGCCAGGTTTTCGCTGCGCTGGAAAAGGCTTTGCCGGCAGATGCCATTCTGGCGACGAACACCTCTTATCTTGATGTCAACAAAATTGCAGATTCCGTGGCTGATCCGTCGCGCGTGCTCGGCCTGCATTTTTTCAGCCCCGCCCATGTGATGAAGCTGCTGGAGATTGTGCGGGCGGAGCGCAGCAGTTTGCGCACGCTGGCAACGGGCTATGCCGTCGGCAAGAAATTGCGAAAAATTTCGGTGCTTGCCGGGGTATGCGATGGCTTCATCGGCAACCGCATTCTCGCCAGCTATCGCGAAATTGCGGACATGGTCATGCTCGATGGCGCCATGCCGTGGGACATCGACGCCGCCATGGTCAACTTTGGCTATCCCATGGGGCCGTATGAAGCACAGGATTTGTCCGGTCTCGATATTGCTTATGCCAACCGCAAGCGGCTTGCGCCGACGCGCGATCCGCAGCGGCGGTATGTGCCGATTGCTGACCGGCTCGTGGAGGCG
>JBOFFO010000599.1:0-3901 GCA_051648665.1 Beijerinckiaceae bacterium
TCAGCCATTGCGTGGTCTGCAAGCCCCAGAGTTGAACCAGTGAAATGCCGGGCAGGAGCGCATACCATTCCAGCCGCGTGGCATGGCGCAGCAATGCCGGCAGCAGGATGGCCATGCCCACGGCGACCACGGGCAGATCATAGTCATAGGCATAAGGCGAGATCGCCACGGCTGAGAGTGCGGCAAAGCCGATGGCGGCCCGTTGCGGCGTGCCGGGATTCAATAGCGTTGCGTTCAGGCCCAGAATGATCAGCGCACACAGGGCGTGCATGATCATCGCGAGATTGCCGCCTGCGCCCAGTCCGCGGAACGTAGCATAGGCGGAGATCATGCGGTTGAGCTGATAATTGTCGCCGTGCAGAAAGTGTGATGCGTCTTTTGCGGCCTGAACAAAGGCAGGCCAGACGGCCGGACCCATGACCAGTAATGCGATCATGCACAGTCCAGATGCGGCAATCGCAGCCCACAGGCTCATCCGCCAACCGCCGCGCCAGAGCGTCCATAATCCCGCTGTTACGGCCAGATGCGGCTTGATGATCATGAGGCCGAGCGGCCATCCAGCCCAGGCCCGGTTGCCTATCGCCAGCACCGCCCATGCGGCGATCAGGCTTGCGGTGATAAAGCCATTCTGCCCGGCGGACAGATTGATCGCGAGCGAGGGAAATATCAGTAAAAGCGTGAGAACGTAGTGACCGGGTTCAAGGCGGTGCAGCAGGAAAAGCAGCAACGCCAGTGGCACGCCGAGAAACAGCGCATAGGCCCATGTCGGCGGCATGGCGTTGAGTGGTGCGATCAGCAGCGCGAAAGGCGGCGGATAGGTCCAAGGGAAAAATACGCCGTCGCCAAACCAGCGATGTTGCAGCGCGCGAAACGCTTCGGCGTAATAGGGCGTCAGCCAGTCGCCGCCGGCGAATAAGCCGCTCGTGCGATAGAACAGGGAAAAATCGGAAAGGCTTTCCCCTGTAAAGTGTGAAGTAAATGCAAAGGCGAATGCGCTGGCGATGCCGGCGAGAATGATCAGCGCCAGCGTGCGGTTGCCGGCGAATTTTTCCAGGGCCGAGGGCGTTTCTATGCGTGGTGCGATATCGGTCATATCAGCGCATCACGATGCCGTTGGGGCTATGGATTGTATGCCGCCATTCACGGTGTGGGCGCGCCGCACGATTTTGGCGATGATCGCGATCATGATCAGCATGGCGATGCCGCCAAGCGAGAGCAATTCATCGCCGCTCAATGGCGCATAAAAGGGATTGCCGGGAATTTTGCTCAGGATTTGCCGGGTCAGGCCCCAGAGCTGCAAGATGATTCCGGTTGTGGCGAGCGCTGCCAGTTCGTGTCCGCGTCCATGCGTCAACAGAACAGGCATCAGCAGCGCAATGCCGAGGGTGAAAATTGGCAGGTCATAATCATAGGCATAGGGGCTGATCAGCAACGCCGTCAGCAATGCAAAACCAATGATTTGGGGGCGTGGCAGCCGCGCGCGCATGGCCAGCGCTATGCCGGCCAGCGCGGCCAGTGCGGTGATCATCTGCATGGCAAGCGCAATATCCGGGGCCACGCCCATGCGGCGCACTGCAGCATAAACGGAGATCATGCGGTGCAGGGGATATTCGCCATTGCGCAGGAATTGGCCCGCCTCTGCCACGCCGCCCATGAAAGCCGGCCAGATGCTGAAACCGAAAACAAGCGTGGCTAGCGCACAGGCTGCCAGCGCGGAGACAGTGGCGACGGCTATGACGCGCCAGCGCCTGTCAAACAATGCATAGACGCCGAGCGTCACTGCCACATGGGGTTTGATCACCATGAGGCCAAGCGGAATTCCGGCGTCGTCGCGGTTGGAGAGCAAGCGCAGGGCTGCGGCGCCAAGCAGGGCGCCGGACAGGAATCCGTTCTGGCCAAAAAACATGGAGAGGGCGAAGCCTGGCGTGGCCAGAACCAGCATCAAGTAAAAATGCGGTCCGGACAGGCGATGCAGCACAAACAGATAGGCGGTCAGGGTCACGCCGACGAAGACGAGGTAGGCCATGCCCAAGGGCAACAGCGCAAGGCCGGCGACAATCAGGTTAAATGGCGGCGGGTATGTCCAGGGCATGAACACGGTCTTGCCGGCAAGTGCGACCTGTTCGCGGAACAAAAGGTCGAGTGTGTAGGCGTCATTGACCACGCCGCGCAGCGCCATCGATCCGGTCAGATAAAAAGCGTCGAAATCGAGCATGGCCCGCTTCAGGGATGGCGGGTTCATATAGATCATGGCCGACAGGCCAAAGCAGAGCAGTAGCACGCCGATCAGCCCGCGCTGCATGAAAGGGCTGAAGCTGACAGTCGCGGGCGGGCGCGCGGGCGGCGCAGGCAGGGCAATATCGGTCATGGCTATCCGGAGATCCGCTACGCGGGTTGGCGGGTGAATCGTAGGGATGGGCGATTAAGGAAGCGTCTCCTTTGCAGCATCGGGCTTGATCAAGGTCAGTGCCGGCGCCGTGGCGGCGGCTAGTCTGCGACCAAGGTCTTGATCCAACGCAAAGGGGGTTACCGCATGGACAATCGCAACACGCCGCACGAGCTGGACGAAATGTTTCCGCAGGCCAGGGATGTCCTGCATGCGCTGAAAACCGGCAACGCGCATTTCGCGCGGCTCGCCGATGAGTATCACACGATCAACCGCGCCATTCACCGCATGGAAACCCATGTCGAGCCGGTGTCGGATGAAACGATGGAAACGGAGCGGAAAAAGCGCCTGCGGCTGCTCGATGAAATCGCTGCGATGATCGACAAGCACCGGCAGGGCTGAACGCAGCGCCCTGTCTTATGGGGCAGAGCGCGCGGACTGAAGCAGCGATGGAACCGGCGCCGTCGCGCTGGTCGTGGCTTGTGCGGCGGTACGCGCCATAATTCGCAGAGTGATCAGGATGGCGCAGGCGAGCAGCGGCCAGCCCAGCGCGAGGGGCGGGACGCCGGCAGGCAGGTAGAACCCGGCCGGCAGCACCGCTTCGTCTGATGGCAGACGCATGTTCTGGATCAGCCCTACAGCACTTCCAGCAAAGGTCAGGCAGACGATGGCCAACCGCTCGCCCGGACGGCCTTGCTCTCGCAAAACCGGCAACAGGATGGCGAGGCCGATGCCGACCAGCGGCAGGTCATAGTCGTAGGCGTAGGGGCTGAGAAACGGGCTGAGCAGTGCGGCCATGCCGATGGTGACGCGTAGCGGCATTCCGCGCAGTTGCATCACTGTCAGGACCGCCAGCACCAGCAGCGCCTGCACGATCTGGATGGTCATGGCGAGCGTGGCCGACGCGCCCCAGGAACGGGCAAAGGCGTAGGCGGAGACCATGCGATAAAGCGGGAAACGTCCGGCTTCGAGAAAGCCGCTGGTTTCGCGCACCCCGCCCAGAAAGGCTGCCCAGATTCCAAGGCCGAAGGCGGCCGTGGCTGCAATACATGCGGCCAGAACGACGGCAGCGGCGATGGCGACCACGGTCCAGCGCCGCATCAGTACAGGCATCAGGCCGAGGGTGACCGCCAGATGCGGCTTCATCACCATCAGGCCCAGCGCCCAACCGGCGCTGTTGCTGCCCTGGAGCAGTGACATGGCTGCCATGCCAATCAATGCACCGGTGAGAAAGCCGTTCTGGCCGCAGACAATGGCGGTGAGTATGGCGGGAAAAATTGTCAGCGCGATCAACCGCGCATCGGTGCCTGCGATGCGATGGAGCGTCAGTGCATACAGGGCAAGCGTGCCGAGGGTGAATAGCAGATAGGCCCCGTAGGGTGGCGCCAACGCCAGTGGCGCAAGCAGCAGGTGGAAGGGGGGCGGATAGGCCCAGGGCATAAAATTGTCCTGCGCCGAGACCAGCTTCTGCAAAGGCAGCAGCGTCTCCAGTCCGTAGGCTTTCGCCAATTCGCC
>JBOFFO010000600.1:0-1722 GCA_051648665.1 Beijerinckiaceae bacterium
GCCGCCTCTCCTGGGCGGCCGCCAGTGAAGCGATGGCGGAGGTCTATCGCGAGATGGGCGTGCCGCGCGCCGCCGATCTGATCGCGCGGGCCGATCACGACAAGATTCACCGCATTAACGGCACCACCGCGCTGGCGAGTGGCATCGCCACCAGCCTTCAGGCCCCCTGAGAAATCTTTTCATCTCCGGCCGCAACCCGTCTTGAACGGGCGCGTTGCATCGCCATATGCACGCCGCGCCCGAATACGATGTCCCTTGCGGCGCTGGAGATTGAAAGCCGATGAACGACACTCGCACCCAAATTCCTTCCTATGCTCCGGCGTACCCGGTGCAGGAGCGGGATACGCGCGTGCTGATGGCGCGGATCTGGGCCTTCGTGATCGATTTCGTTGTCATCAGCACCATCACGGTCGTGCTGTGGCTGCTGGTGGCGATGGCCGGCATTCTGACGCTCGGCCTGACCTGGCTGGCGCTGCCGCTCGTCGCGCCCTTCACCGCGTTCTTCTACAACGCGCTGACGGTGTCCGGCCCGCGCCGCGGCACCTGGGGCATGCGGGTGATGGATCTGGAAGTGACGACGGTTGACGGCCATGGCCTCGATTTCATCGGCGCCGGCGCCCATGCGCTGTTCTTCTGGCTGAGCATGTATGTCACGTCGGGTTTTGCCATCCTGTTCGGCCTGTTCCATCCGCAGAGCCGCCAGCTGCATGACATCCTGACGCGGTCGATCGTGACGCGCCGCGCTTACTGAGACATTCCGTCAATAAAAAACGCCGGGCCAAAAGCCCGGCGTTTTCGTTTGTGCTTTTTCTGATCGTTACGCCGCCGCGCGGGATTTTAATGCGGCGTCAGCAATGCGTTCGGCGGCCATCGGTCTCGCAATCGCATAGCCCTGCCCTTCGTCGCAGCCCCAGTCTCTTAGCATATCGAGCGCGGCCTGCGTCTCGATCCCTTCGGCCACCACCTCATAGCCAAGATCGTGCGCCATACCGATAATGGCGCGCACCAAGGTCTGATCCTTCGTCGATGCCGCAAGATTGCGGATGAAGGTCTGGTCGATTTTCAACACCGAGACCGGCAGCTGCTGCAGATAGGCAATGTTGCTGTAGCCTGTGCCGAAATCATCGACTGCGATGCGCACACCGCTTTCGCGCAGCCGTTCCATCTGCTCAATCATCCGGCCCGCATCGCGGGAGACCGCGCTTTCGGTAAATTCGATCTCGATGGTGTCCGCAGCGACCTTCTGCTTGGCAATACCGGCCAGCAGGCGCTCAGCAAAATCGGCTTCGTCAAGATTGAGCGCGGAGGCATTGATGGACACGCGCACATCGATGCCGGCAGCCTGCCATTTCGCCTGCTGCTCGACAGCCGCCGCTGCGACCCAGTCCATCAGCGGCCGCGCCAGCGCGGTCTTTTCGATCAGCGGGATAAATTCGCCGGGCGGCACATTGCCGAATTGCGGATGTTTCCAGCGCAGCAGCGCCTCGACGCCAATCCATTGGCCCGATTTCAGGTCGATGCGCGGTTGATAGACCAGGGTGAGCTGATCGCTGGCCTGCAAGGCCATGCCAAAATCATTGAGCAGCGCAAAGCGCCGCACGCTGATTTCTTCCTGAAGGCTGTGATAGGCGGCAGCGCCGCCGCCAAATTCCCGCGCCTCGACGCCCGCGATGAGCAGGCGCCGCAGCACGTCGCGTGAAGCAACCTCGCCAGCCGTGAACT
>JBOFFO010000601.1:0-8227 GCA_051648665.1 Beijerinckiaceae bacterium
CGCGCGCAGAAAGCGGAAGCCGAGCAGGCCAACCGGTCCAGCGCTGCGCAATATCCGGTGGTGCGCGCGTTGCTTGACGCAATGCCCGGCGCTGAAATCGTGGCTGTGCGAGACTTTGCGCCGGAACCCTATGCGGACCCGGCGCCGCTGCCTGCCGCTGCGATCAACACCGAAACCGGCGATCTGGAATATCTGCCGGTGGATGATTATACCGACGACGATCTGTGAGCGCTGCGCGCCACGCCAATCTTGCACGAGGATAATCCCATGCGCGATGTGATGGGCATGATGAAACAGATGCAGGGCCTGCAAAAGAAAATGCAGGACATGCAGGCGGAACTGGAAAATCTGGATATTCAGGGCCAGAGCGGCGGCGGCATGGTCAGCGTCACGCTGACCGGCAAGGGTGCTTTGAAATCCGTGTCCATCGATCCTTCGCTCCTGAAGGAAGACGAGAAAGACATTGTCGAGGATCTGATTGTCGCAGCGCATGCGGATGCGCGCGCGAAGTCGGAGCGCGTGCTGGAAGAAAAAATGAAGGCGGTGACCGGCGGGCTGCCGCTGCCGCCGGGCATGAAATTGTTTTGAGGTGGAAATGACTGAACAAATTGCATCCATTTTTTTATCAAAAGAGTTTGCTGCCACCATTATTGGTGGTGTGCTTTCTTTGTTAGGCTCCTATTTTTCAATAAAATGGCAAGGCGATGCTCAGCGTAAAGATCGTTTAACTAACTATAAGATTTTTTATTCTGATCAGGCTAGCTTTCTTGTATCGACGATTATGCAGCTTGATAAGGTATTTATTGAAAACGGTTTTGTGTCTTACAAACACATCAATCAGATTCGGAGAATTTTCGAATCTGTAGATCGCCACAGCGATGGATTTGCGTTGGTCACCGATGATGAGGATTTGAAATCGCTTCGAACTTTCTTTTTTGAGGTTTTTCATGAAACATTTGTTGCGGAAAACGCTCAGTCGCAGATCGATAGATTTGATAATATTTCGCATGATCCGACAAACTTAAGTCCCGAAGTTTCTCAAGCGGCAAAGAATCTTGAAGATACAAAGATTTTAGCACGGCGCGCAGTCATCGGCTTGAAGGAAAAAGCTATTAATGCGCAGGCTTTTCTCTTGAAGAGAAGTAAGTAACTTATGCGCTCGCCTGTCGGACCAGAAATTGAACGGCTGATCCAGCTCATGGCGCGGCTGCCCGGCCTCGGGCCGCGCTCGGCGCGGCGCGCGGCGCTGCAACTGATCAAGAAACGCGAACAACTGCTGGGGCCGCTGGCGGAAGCGATGCGTGTGGCCAATGAGCGCGTGCTGGTCTGCACCACCTGCGGCAATGTCGATACCAGCGACCCCTGCGCGGTGTGCAACGACCGGCGCAGGGATGATTCTATCATCGTCGTGGTCGAGGATGTGGCCGATCTGTGGGCGCTGGAGCGGGCAGGCGCGACCAATGCGCGCTACCATGTTCTCGGCGGCACGCTCTCGCCGCTTGACGGGGTGCGGCCGGAAGACCTGACCATCGGCACGCTGGTGGAGCGCGCCTCAAATGCAGCGGTGAAAGAAATTGTCCTGGCGCTCAACGCCACCGTCGATGGCCAGACCACGGCCCATTACATCATCGACCGTCTGGCCGATTTGCCGGTGAAGGTGACGCGCCTTGCCCATGGCGTGCCGGTCGGCGGCGAACTCGATTATCTCGATGAAGGCACGCTCAGCGCCGCCATGCGGGCGCGGACGGGAATTTAGCCCAGCAAAAAGCCGCGCCTTGCGGGCGCGGCTGACAATCCGTGGCGCGACCTGAATGCGGCGGCGCGAAGCGGCAGACCTTACGTCCCCGCCTTCACCTGCTCGATGGCCTGACCCATCAGCTCATCCATAGTGCGCTTGATCTGGTGCTCGGACTGGGCGACGCCGGCGGCGTCGAAATCGGCCTTGACCTTGCGATAGACGTCATCATCGCCGGCTTCCTCGAAATCCGCCATCACCACGGTCTTGGCATAGGCATCCGCGTCCGGTCCGGTCTTGCCGAGCAGGCCGGCGGCCCACTGGCCAAGCAGCTTGTTGCGCCGGGCTGTCGCCTTGAAGCGCAGCTCCTCGTCATGGGCGAACTTCTTCTCGAAGGAATCCTTGCGGTTGTCGAAGGTTGTCATGGCGTCCTGCATGGCCTGATGAAAGGGTTCGATGGCGATATAGGCGGTCGCCGCGCGATGCACCAGACCGCTTTCGGCCTATTCATGCGCGGCTGGGCCGCAATCCCGGTCAAAACCTCCCGTTCGGTCAGGATTTTGTTGCGTTGCATCATGAAAAAGCCTTAGGACAGGAGCCTGCCAGTGCGTTGTATGGCCTGCCCCCCTCGTCTAAGAGGGTTCTGTGGTCCTTCCCGCCCGATACGCTGCCCGCCCGGGCCAGCGCGCGCTCCGCGTCCAAGGACAACCCCGCCCGATGGATTTCAAGACACGGTACACCCCGATGAATCGCCGCCGCCGCATCTACGAAGGCAAGGCCAAGGTGCTGTATGAGGGCCCCGAACCGGGCACGCTCATCCAGCATTTCAAGGACGACGCCACCGCTTTTAACGCCAAGAAGCATGAAGTGATCGACGGCAAGGGGGTGCTGAACAACCGCATTTCCGAGTTTGTATTCAATCACCTCAACAGCATTGGCGTGCCGACCCACTTCATCAAGCGGCTGAACATGCGCGAGCAGCTCATCCGCGAGGTGGAAATCGTGCCGCTGGAGGTGGTGGTGCGCAATGTCGCCGCCGGCTCGCTGGCGACGCGGCTGGGAATCGAGGAAGGCACGCAGCTGCCGCGCTCGATCATCGAATTCTATTACAAGAACGACAAGCTCAACGACCCGATGGTGTCGGAAGAGCACATCACCGCCTTCGGCTGGGCCACCCCGCAGGAGATCGATGACATCATGGCGCTGGCCATCCGGGTCAACGACTTCCTCTCCGGCCTGTTCCTTGGCGTCGGCATCCGTCTGGTCGATTTCAAGATGGAGTGCGGCCGGCTGTGGGAAGGCGAGATGATGCGCATCGTCGTCGCCGACGAGATCAGCCCGGACTCCTGCCGCCTGTGGGACATCAAGTCGAACGACAAGCTCGACAAGGACCGCTTCCGCCGGGACATGGGCGGGCTGGTCGAAGCCTATACGGAGGTGGCGCGCCGGCTGGGCATCATCGGCGAAAACGAGCGGGCCACGCATGCGGGGCCGAAGCTGGTGCAGTAACGCTCAGCTTTCTCACGGCGATTGAAAACCCGGCCTTCATGCCGGGTTTTTTGTTGGCTCCCCGCTGCAATGCGCAGGCCATGCTTTACGGGGCGTTCACTTTGTTGGTGCAGGTTACCGCTCACTTCTGTTGACGGTCTGAACTGGCAAGCGTGGATGAGCCGCAAATCCCTACCGGGCATGGACATGCGCGTGACTTTCAAGATCGCGCTTCTGGGCCTGGCGGCGCTCATCGGCATGATCGTCAATGCAGCCCTCTCGCAATATGGCCAGAACGTGCAGGAGCGGCATGCGAGCGAGGCCGGCGCTGCGCTTGCGCTCAGCGCTGCGCAGGGTGAACTGGCTACAACCCTGTTCCAGATCCGGGCCATCGATTTTGACGGCGGCAGACCGCGCGCGGTGGATGCGAAAGAGCAGCGCCGCACAGTGATGGATGCGGCCGAAGCCGCCTTGCAGCGCTTCAAAACCCATCTGACCCATAATCAGCATGCCGTTATGGCCGGCGACGCCAGCCGTCTGGCGCAGCTCATGGCCGCCTACCATGCCGCGACACAACAGTCGGCGGAGATGCGCGAGCAGATCGGCCATGAGGACGGCGACGGGCTGGCGCGCAATCTCCGCCTCGCCGCCGATGCGCTCGACGCTGTGCTGCGGCGCAACGACCACGCCCCGCTGCGCATCCTGTTCCTGCGCTTGCGCCAGCATGAAAAAACATTCGCGCTCCGGCAGGATTCCGAATCCATCACAGCGATGGGCCGCGATCATGACGGCTTGACCGCAACGCTTGCAGCCGCGCCGCTCGCCCCCGCTGAAAAAAATGAAATCGCCATGCAGTCCCGCGCGTATCAGCAGGCTTTCGCTGCATGGTCGGATGCGATGCTGCGGCACCTCGGCAAACAGACCGAGGCGCAGGACAAATTTGAGCCGCTGATCGGGCTGGTGCAGAAAATCGGTGATGATGCAGCGCGTCAGCGGCACGAGGCGGAAAACCGACGCGCCACTGCCATTGAAAATCTCAACAACATTGCGCGGCTTATCCTGCTCAGCGTTATCGCGATTGTTGCCGTCCTGATTATTGTCATCGGGCGTTCGATTACGCGGCCTCTCACCAATATGACGCAAGCCATCAAGGCGCTGGCGCAAGGCCAGCTCGACATGACGTTGCCCGGACTGGGACGGCGCGACGAAATCGGCGAAATGGCGCAGGGCATCGACCAGTTCCGCATCAAGCTGGCTGCGCAGGCACGGCATGACGCAGAGCGCGACATCGCGCAAAAGATGGAACTGGATCAGGAACGGCGTGCGGCAGCGCGTGAACTGGCGGATCAGTTCGACGCGAAAGTGAGCGGCATCATAGAAGAAGTGTCGCGCATGGCGGAGGCGTTGCAAGCGGCCGCCCAGTCCCTGACCGAAACGGCGCACACATCGGAAAAGGTGGCCGCGCAGGTGGCCGATTCATCGGAAGAAGCATCGACGACAGCCATGTCGGTGGCGCAGGCGGCCGACGAAATGTCGTCCTCGATCGCGGACATCAGCGGCCGCCTCAAGGAATCCAACCACATCGCCGGCGATGCGGTGAAGCAGATTCATGAAACAAATCAGCGCATGCGCACGCTGGCCGAGGCGAGCCAGCGCATTGAAGGCATTGTCAATCTGATTTCCGGCATTGCGCAGCAGACCAATCTTCTGGCGCTCAATGCGACGATCGAAGCTGCGCGTGCTGGCGATGCCGGCCGCGGCTTCGCCGTGGTCGCTGCGGAAGTGAAAATACTGGCCGGTCAGACTGCTCAAGCCACGGAAAGTATTTCGGCGCAAATCCAGTCCATGATGCAGGCTTCGGGCGCATCGCTGGAAGCCATCGATACGATCGGCGCAACGATTGCCACCATGTCAGAACTCTCCACGGGCATTGCCGCCGCAATGATCCAGCAAAGCGCGGCCACGCAGGAAATTGCCCGCAACACCCATGTCTCGGCGCAGAGCACCAACATGATCACGCGGCAAATCCATCAGGTGACAACAGGTGCGGCGCAGACCGGCAAAGCGATCCATCAGCTCATGGCATCGGCGGAAATGCTGGGGCAGGAAAGCCAGAACCTGCGCAGCGCCGTGAATGAATTTCTCGGCAGCGTGCGCGCGGCGTAAACGCAGTCATTCTGAATTTCAGACGGTCAGATCAGGACGCCTGCTGCATCGCGCGCACCTTGGGCAGCTTTTCGGCAATGCCCATCAGCGCCTCGCGCCGGTTCATCTCGTTCCAGACATCCGCTGGATCAATGCCGCTGGCCACCCAGAGCACAACAAGATTGTAGATCAGATCAGCACTTTCCTCGATCACGGCCTGCCGGTTGCAGAGGACTGCGTCGAGACCGACCTCCAGTGCTTCCTCACCGACCTTCTTGGCCATCTTGCCAAGGTCACCTTGCAGCAGCTTGGCCGTCCGCGACGTCTCCGGATCGCCATGACGGACGTTCTGCACAGCACGGTAAAGGTTCTGAATCGAATCAGTCATGGGTTATCCTGGCAGCGAATCCTAGCAGGCACGCCGATCACGGCATGATGACATTTTGCCGGCTGAACATGAACAAATCATGGGCGCATGGCTACCCGCCGGAATTTTCGGGTGTTCTGGCACGCAAAGCGCGCGATAGGACGGCAGCGCGGTCGCTCTGTCATGGCCGACGACGCGGAAAGGCCCGGCATGAGCACCGACATCACCCGCCCGATGAGCCTGCGCGACATCGCCCTCTTGCTGGTGCTCGCCTTTCTGTGGGGCGGCTCCTTCCTGTTTAACAAGATCGCGGTCGCGGAGATGCCACCGCTGGTGCTGGTGTTCGGCCGCGTGCTGCTGGCTGCGCTGGCTTTGGCGGGCGCGATCCTGGCCCTGGGGCAGCGGCTGCCGCGCGGGGCGACGTTATGGACCGCCTTCTTCGGCATGGGTGTGTTGAACAATGTCATCCCGTTTTCGCTGATCGTGTGGGGCCAGCAATTCGTGCCCGCCGGCGTGGCTGCGATCCTGAATGCATCGACGCCGTTCTTTGCGGTCCTCAGCGCGCATTGGCTTTCCAGTGACCGGGCGACGCCGGCCAAAATGGCTGGTGTGCTGATCGGGTTTGCCGGGGTGATGGTGCTGATCGGACCGGGCGTGCTGTGGCACAATGAAAATATCTGGCCGCTCCTGTCCTTTGTTGGCGCGGCCTTGTCCTACGGACTCTCCGGCGTTTACGGAAAACGCATTCCGCGCATGGGCGCGACGCCGTTGCAGGCTGCCTTCGGTCAACTCACAGCCAGCAGCGTGATCATGCTGCCCATGACGCTGCTGGCGCATGGCGCGTTCTGGCAGACAAGTTACAGCACACAGACCCTTGTCTCGCTGATCATGCTGGCGCTGTTCTGCACCGCGATTGCCTACATGATTTTCTTCAGCCTGCTCGCCAGTACGGGCCCAACGAATTTATCGTTGGTGACGATGCTGGTGCCGGTCAGCGCCATCTTGCTCGGCGCGGTTGTATTGGGAGAAACCCTTGCGGCACGCCACTTTTTTGGCATGGCGGCTATCATGGCCGGTCTTGTGGTGATTGATGGCCGAATTTTCAAGCGTGTGCGACCAGCGCTGTAGTGTGCGCGATCAGCGGGCGAACGGCGCGAAAATTTCCGTTACTTGCCGATAAACTGGTTGCTTGAACGGCACGATCAGCGACGGCAGGTAGGAGAACTGCTCCCAGCGCCACGCGGAAAATTCCGGTTTCTCGCCGCCATCGGGGGCGTGAATATCAATTTCACTTTCATCGCCATCAAAGCGGAACGCAAACCATTTCTGGCGTTGGCCACGATATTTGCCGCGCCAGGATTTTTTCAGCGCATCCGGCGGCAGATCATAGAAATACCAGTCCGGCGCTTCCGCCAGAATGGAAACGGTGCGGACATTGGTTTCCTCGCGCAGTTCGCGCAGCGCCGCCTGCAGCGGCGGCTCATCGGCATCGATGCCGCCTTGCGGCATTTGCCATGCGTAGGGATCGTCCGGCGGCAGGCTGCGCCGGCGGCCGATGAAGACGTGTCCCGCAGGATTAAACAAAGCGATGCCGACGCAGGGACGATACTGATCCCAGTCCGGGCGCTGGGCCGGCCCGCTGCTCATTGGCCGGCGCTCCGCCGTGCCTGAATGGCGTGACTGGCCGGCGCGAGCACAATCCCCTTGCTTTCGAGTGTGCGTGCCCAGCGCGCGATGCGCTCGACACTCAGCGGCACCGCACTGGCGACGCCGATCGCGACGCCCTTGTCGCGCGCCAGCGTTTCGAGCTTCGCCAATTCGCGATCGATGGCGTCCGGGCGACCCATGAGATCAATGATTGTATCGGCGCGCGCCGCTGGCAGCTTGACGCCGCCCGCCACCTCGCCGACGAGGGAGCGGTTCGATGATCCATCATCGAGCATCAGCAGGCCACGGTCGGCGATATCTTTCAGCACAGGGCGCAACACGCTGTCCTGTGCGGTAAATTTCGCACCCATGAAATTGATCACGCCGGTATAGCCGGAGAAGCGTGACATCACCCAGTGCAGCCTGTCGGTGTTGTCGGCAATATCGGACCCGGTGCGCAGGGTGTGCGGACCGGGGTCGTTGTCAGGATAATCGAACGGCTCCATCGGCAGTTGCAGCAGAACCTCATGGCCGTCATTGCGGGCACGCGAGACCTGCCTGTCGAGATCGGTGGCGTAGGGGGCGAACGCAAAGGTCACACTGCCCGGCAATTTGGTGGTCGCTTCTGCGGTCGCCGCCTGGCTGATGCCGAGGCCGCCAATGACGATGGCAATGCGCGGCCTGGCCACAGCGCCCGGCGGCAGGGGGCGAGCATAGACGACAGACGGGCGCGCGCCGTCCGGACCGATGCGCGGCAGCACGCCATGGCGGGACCGTTCGGTCAGCCGGCGGTCCGGCGCGGCATTGAGCTTTGGCTCCGCCGGCTCGGATGTTGGCACCGTGAT
>JBOFFO010000602.1:0-5201 GCA_051648665.1 Beijerinckiaceae bacterium
GCAGCCATTCAATCCGGTCAATGAAGAAGGATTCGACGCGGTCGAACACATAGAAGGCGGGGAAAATCGGGATCAGCCCGATAGAGGAAATGGCGAGCACGAGAAAAGCATAGACCGCGAACAGCCCCGCCTTTTTACCCGTCGCAATGGTTGGCGTCGCGGCGAGCGTCGCGGGATCGACCGTGCCGGTCTTGCGGGCCGGTGAACCGTCCCAGATTTCGTACGGTGCAACCTGCGTGTGGGCTGCGAGCGCCGTCAGATCCTCGATGCGCGCATCATGGCCGATGACGCAGCCTTCCGGCACAATCGCCTGATTGCCGATGAAGACATGATCCTCGATTTTCACGCGGCCAATGATGAGCGTGTCGCCCTCGACTTCCGCATTGGCAATCACCGCCTTGTGGCCGATGGCGGTCCATGCCCCGATCTCGACGAGATCAGGCGCGCCGAACTCGCAATGGGATATCATCGCCTCGGTGCCAACCTTGGCGCCGAGCGCGCGCAGGTAGAACCGCATCAACGGCGAGTTGGCGAGATAGGACGGGTGGCCCAGCGCGTAGAGCCGCTGCATGAACCACCAGCGGAAGAAATAGCTCCCCCACAAAGGATAAACGCCCGGCTTTGTCCGGCCCATCACGATCCATTTCAGGCCGATCACCAGAAACAGCGAACCGAATTTGATCGCGCCATAGGCCAGCGACAAAACGAACGCCATCCAGCCGAAGGTGTAGTCCGTGCCCTGCAGGAAAATCATGTAGGTCAGAAACACGCCGAGCCATTGCGCGGTCGAGATCGCCAGAATGAAGGGCAACGCCAGCGTCTGCGCCACGCCACACCAGAACCGGCGCGCGAAGGGCGGCGGGGAAAAACGCAGATCCTCTTTCTCGCTACCGCCATTCCCGCCGAACCGCTCGTCAAGCGTGGCGGCGAGCTTGCGCAAGGTGCGTTGCGCATAGACATCTTGAAGTGTGACGCCCGCGAGCGCCGGATTTTTCCGCACCTCGGAAATGAAACGCGCAGCGATGAGCGAGTGCCCGCCCAGTTCGGTGAAGAAGTCCGCATCGAAGGGCAGGGACTGCCCGGGAAAAATCGCCTGCGCTGCTTTCAGCAGGGCAGATTCCGTTTCCGTGCGTGCCGCTTCTTGCGCCTCGGCCGACCCGGCAAGGTCGAGCGGCATGGCGATGAGTTTTTTCCTGTCCACCTTACCGGAGACAAGTTGTGGTAGCGCCTCGTGGGTCTGCCAGATATGCGGCACCATATAGGCAGGCAATTTGCCCGCGAGTGCGCGCTTTGCCGCCATTGCATCGAATGCGCCGCTGCCTGCAACCACATGCGCCACCAGCACATCGCCGCCGCCGGCATCTTTGTGAACGGCGACAGCAGCGGATTTCACGCCCGGCTCCGCCGCAATCAGCGATTCAATTTCACCCAGTTCGATCCGGTAGCCGCGGATTTTCACCTGATCATCGATGCGTCCGTGAAACAGGATGCGGCCTTGGCCGTCGATGCTCACCGCATCGCCCGTGCGGTAGAGGATGGGATCGCCCGCGCCGCCGCCGAACGGATTGGCAATGAATTTTGCCGCCGTCATCGCCGGCAGGTTGATATAGCCCTGCGCCACGCCTGGCCCGCCGACAACAAGTTCGCCCGTGACGCCCTGCGCCACCGGCTGCTGCTGTTCGTCCAAAACGTAGGCGGTATAATTCGGGATTGGCACGCCGATGGTGATCGGTTCGCCCGGCACACATTCGGCAAAGGTCGCGACCACTGTCGTTTCTGTCGGGCCATAGGTGTTGACGATGCGCCGTCCCGGCCGCGACCAGCGTTCGACCAGCGTGCCGGTCAGCGCCTCGCCGCCGGTGATGATCAGCCGCACGCTGGGAATATCCCGGTCGAGCATGGTCAGCAGGGTCGGCACCACATCGAGCACGGTGATGTTTTCGCGCGCCATCGTCAGCGGTAGGGTATCGGTATCCTTCAGCACCGCATTCGGTGCGACCTTGAGCGTCGCGCCAATCAGATAGGGGATCCAGATTTCCTCCATCGACAGATCGAAGGCGACCGAAGCGCCCTGAAACACGATGTCATCCTCCATCATGCCGATGGCGGCATTCCCGGAGCGCAGATAATGCGTGATATTCCGGTGCGTGATGACAATGCCCTTGGGCTTGCCCGTCGAGCCTGAGGTGTAGATCGCATAGGCCGGGCTGTCGGGCGTCGGCCCTTCCGGCGTTGCCGTCGCGCCTTCAGCAAGCAGCGATTGAAAATCCAGCACCGTCACGGGCACCTTCGCGCTTTCTGTCGCGAGCGCCGCATGCGTCAGCAAAAAGCGCGCACCGCAATCGGCAAGGCTGACCGCGATGCGGTCCGCCGGCGCATCCGCATCGAACGGAATGAAGGCCGCGCCTGATTTCGCGATGCCGATCATTGCCACATGCAGGTCGAGAGAGCGCGTGAACCACAGGCCGACAAATTCACCGCGCTTCACGCCGCGCGCTGCGAGTGCCGCCGCGATGGCGTCAGACCGGCGGTTGAGTTCGGCATAGGTGAGCTGTTCAGCGCCGCCGATCAGATGCAGCGCCATTTTGTCCGGTGCGCGCTGCGCCGTTGCGCGCAGTACATCAGCGAGCGTTTCCTCGCGCATGAGGTCGGAGCGCAGGCCACCAGTAAGCATTTGCAGCGGCCAGTCGGCAGCGTGTTTGTTCATCGCGAAATTCCTCGGCGTCTGTTTGCACAGGCGCGGGGCAGTGAATCCATCGCTCTGGGGAATGGCAGAGCCGGTGTGGGGCAGGCGGATTCGCCCTTTGTCATTGGGGCGCTAGCTGGTTGCGCGTGAATAGGGCCTGAATGGGGCCGAAGCGGGAGGACGGAATGCGTCGTCACAGGTTAGGCGAGACGAGAGCACCTGCAGCCGCCATGCCATCAGCAGCTTCCGCCAGCACACAGCGGCCATCGACCAGTGCCGCACGGCCGGATGCAACGGCCGCCAGCGTGCGCGGGTAAATCACATGCTCCTGCGCCAGAACGCGCGCAGCCAATGCCTCTTCGGTATCATTTGGCAAAACAGGCACGGCCGCCTGCATGATGATCGGGCCGGCATCGAGTTCGGGCACGACAAAATGCGTTGTGCAGCCGTGAATACGCCCGCCGTCTTCCAGCACCCGCGCATGGGTATCCAGTCCCTTGTAGGACGGCAGCAGGGACGGATGGATGTTGATGAGCCTGCCGGCCCAGCGCTCGACAAACCATGGCGTCAGGATGCGCATGAACCCGGCGAGGCAAACCAGCGAGACATTGGCCGCCCGCAGGCTTTCATCGAGCACGCGCTCGTAAATTTCGCGCTGCGGGAACGAACTGGAGATGATGACATTCGACTTGATGCCATTGGCTTGCGCGAATTGCACGCCTCCCGCATCGAGCCGGTTGGCGAGCACCAGAGCAATCTGCGCTGGATAATCCGGCGCCTTCGCCTCTTCGATCAGCGAGCGCATGTTCGAGCCGCGCCCGGAAATCAGGATGGCGGTGCGTTTTTTCTGGATCACGCGGCGCTCCCTGCCATCAGACGTTGAATCTGCCGCTTAAAGCGCCAGACCGCCGGTCGTCTGCACCTGCGGTCCGTCTGTCACGGAAATCACCGTGCCGAGACGCACCGGCTTTTCTCCGGCAGCGATGAAAGCGGCCAAACCAGCCTCCGCCTCGTCGCGCGCCAGAATGCACACCATGCCGATGCCGCAGTTGAAGGTGCGCAGCATTTCATGGGCGTTGACGCCGCCGGTTTTCGCCAGCCAGCCGAACACCGGCAGCACGGGAATGGCAGACAGGTCAATCGCAACGCCCTTGCCCTTGGGCAGCACGCGCGGAATGTTCTCCCAGAAGCCGCCGCCCGTGATATGCGCCAGTGCCTTCAACGCCTTGGTCGTTCGCAAAACATGCAAGACGGAGCGGACATAAATCCGCGTCGGCGTCAGAAGCGCTGCGCCAAGCGTTGCGCCTGCCGCGAAAGGGGCGGCATCCGACCAGCCCAGTCCTGTGCCGCTGACGATCTTGCGCACCAGAGAAAAGCCGTTGGAATGCACGCCGGATGAGGGGAGGCCGATCACCACATCGCCGTCATTCAGCGTCTGGGGCAGCAGCGCATCCCGTTCCGCTGCACCGACCGAAAAGCCAGCGAGATCATAATCGCCGGTCTTGTAGAGTCCCGGCATTTCCGCCGTCTCCCCGCCAATCAGCGCACAACCCGCATCCCGGCACCCCTGCGCAATGCCCTTGACGACCGCCGCGCCCACCGCCGGATCGAGTTTGCCGGTCGCATAATAATCAAGGAAGAACAGCGGCTCGGCGCCTTGCACAACGAGATCGTTAACGCACATGGCGACGAGGTCGATGCCCACCGTGTCATGAATGCCGGACTCAATCGCGATCATCACCTTGGTGCCGACGCCGTCATTTGCGGCAACAAGGACAGGGTCCTTGAAACCGGCGGCCTTGAGGTCGAACAGCCCGCCAAAGCCGCCAATCTCAGCATCTGCGCCCGGACGGCGGGTCGCGCGCACCAGCGGCTTGATTGCATCGACCATCGCATTCCCGGCGTCGATATCGACGCCGGCATCAGCATAGGTCAGGCCGTTCTTCAGGGTCATCGCATCGGGTCCCGGCGGAAGCTTTCGCAGCGTTCGCACCGGGTAACGGCGAACGCCGCAAGCCGCAAGCGGGCAGGCCGAAATCCCTGTGATTGGGGCAGCGGATTGCGGATAACGCCTCAGCCTTGACGCCAGTCAATGTCATGGCGGCGCTGTGGGAGTGTGATGTTCGTTCATCCGCAGACATGACAGGGGAAGAGCATGACCGACGTGAAGGCCAATGGCGCGCGCACTGTTGATAAAGAGGTTGAGCAAGGAACGCCGACACCGGCTGAATCCACGCCGTTGGCACCTTTAGCCGCAGCGTCTCCAGCACCATCCACGCCACAGCGCTTGTCCGCCATGCGGGCAGACCCGGATGCGATCCGCCGCCTCTTCGAGACGAGTGAATATCCCTACCCGGTCCGTATGGCCGAACAAGACTATGCCCGGCAAATGGAAGACTTGCAGGTTGAGCTTCTCAAGGTCCAAAATTGGGTGAAGGAAACCGGCCAAAAGATTGTAATTCTTTTTGAAGGCCGTGACGCAGCGGGCAAGGGCGGCACCATCAAGCGCTTTATG
>JBOFFO010000603.1:0-1529 GCA_051648665.1 Beijerinckiaceae bacterium
TCCCGCCATATGCTTGCCGCACTCATGCCCCACCCAGCCCGGACCCTGTTGCGGCGCGTGCTGTTGCAGTGCAACCTTGGCCACGATGATGATCATGCGCTTCCGATTCCTGCTGCCGCAGCGTTTGCTGCCTGCCGCCTTGGCCCTCATGCTGGCGGTGCCGGCACTGGCGCAGACCCTGTCGGCTCAGCCTGTCGCTCCGCCGCCTGTCGCGCCGCCGGCAGCGGTGCTGCCGAATGTGCAGGACGCCCAGACCCTGCGGCAGGCCCGTGCCGCCCGGCATTTGGCCCGTTTTGACGGTGACAGGGGCGGCTCGCTCACCCGGTCGGAGTATCAGCGTTGGTACCGCGCCACCGCCCGCCGCCGCAGCGCCCTGACATGGAAGCGGCACGCCTCCGCCCAGTTCCGCCGGCTTGATGCCAACCGGGATGCCCGCCTGTCTTTGGAGGAGTTTGCGGCCGATCCGCATTTCCGCCGTTCGCGCATGGGTGGACGCTGACGTTTCCGGCATTAACCGCGCGGGCAGCGCCCCGCGCGATTTTTGCATCTGCGCATTTTTAATTAACATGTTGTAAACGACCGGCCCGGACACTCCTGCCACAAATCAGGAACCCCGGCATGCCGCACCGTCTGCAATCCTTCCAGTATGAAGCTGCCCGTCTCAACGCGCTGCGCGATCTGCGCCTGCTCGACACGCCGCCGAGCGAGGCGTTCGACCGGATGACGCGGATGGCGAGCCGCCTGCTGGCGGCGCCGGTATCCACGATCTCGCTGACCGACAAGGACCGGCAATGGTTCAAATCACGCGTCGGCGTCGATCTGACGGAAATTCCCCGCGCCCAGGCGCCTTGCACCTATGCCATTGAAAGCAAGGATGTGTTCGTGGTCCGCGACATGCTGGCCGATGAGCGCTTTGCCACTTCACCTTTGGCGCAGGCTGGCATCCGGTTCTATGCGGGCGCGCCGCTTTTCACCCGTTCCGGTTACGGCCTCGGCACGCTGTGCGTGGTTGATACGGTCCCGCGTGATCTCGATGCGTCGGAAATCTGCCTGCTGAAAGACCTCGCCAGCATGGTCATGTCGCAGATTGATCTGCAGAACATGATTGGCCGGGTCGATCCGACCACAGGCGCGGCCAACCAGCATCAGTTCTTCGAGGACATTGAGGATATTGCCGTCAATCATCCCGGCGCACCGGTGTCGGCCGTGCTGGTGGAATTGATGAGCGCGGAGCGCGCCACCGATCTCAACCGCGCACTGGGCACATCGCCGGGCGATGAGGTGATGCGCGCGGCGCTGGGTCAGCTCCAGCGCGAGCTTGGCGCCCACGCCCGCATTTATCATGTCGGTCCGCTGCGTTGTGTTATCTTGGCCGATCTCGATCAGACCGGCGATGCGGCCGCCCTGACAGAAAAAACACGGGCAGCGCTGTCGCAATCCCTGTTGTGCGATGGCGTGCCGATCACACTCGATCCGGTGATCGGCAGCTACCAGTTCACGGCTGGCGAGGTTACTTCACGCGACGTGTT
>JBOFFO010000604.1:0-1644 GCA_051648665.1 Beijerinckiaceae bacterium
CGGTGATGGCGCCCCGCGCCGAGCCGCAGGACTCGCGCCCGGTGAAGGCTACGCCGGTCGGCGGCTGGCTGGGTGCGCCCCTCGAGCCGGACGGCAATCCAATGCTGGATGGCGTGGGGCCTGCCGCCTATGCCGAACGCGCGGATATTCCGGATGCCACCATTCACGGCACGCCAAAGCTCCTGCCGCTGCGCGCCGCCGACGGCTTCTACATCGACACCCATGATCCCGACCCGCGCGGCATGCCGGTCATAGGTGCCGACGGGCGGCAGGGCGGCATCGTCCGCGATGTCTGGCTCGACCAGGCCGAATACATCATCCGCTATCTTGAAGTCGAGGTCAGCGACAAGAACGGCAAGCGCAACGTGCTGTTGCCTACCACAATGTCGCGCGTCAGCGGTTCGCGCAACCAGGTGGAAGTGAAGTCCATCCTCGGCAAGCAGTTCGCCAATGTTCCGGCCCATCGCAAGCCGGACGTGGTCACGCGCCTCGAGGAGGACCGCATCTGTGCCTACTACGCCAGCGGACACCTCTATGCCACGCCCGAACGTGCCGAGCCCCTGATATGAGCGACGATTTCGACTTCGAGCCCGTAAGGGGGTTGCCCGAGATGCTGCCAGCAGGAGAGCGCCTGCTCTGGCAGGGCGCCCCGCGCTGGCAGGATCTTGCAGTCCATGCCTTTCATGCCCGCAAGGTGATCTGGTATTTCCTGGCCATTGCCATCGTCCAAGCCGTCTTCAGGCTTGCCGACGGATCCTCGCTTTCCGATGCATCCTGGCCCTTCGTCTGGCTCCTGCCGATGGGCGGTATCGCGGCGGCGATCCTGACGTTCCTCGCCTATGTCAGTTCACGGACGACCGTCTACAGCATGACCACCAAGCGCTTGGTCATGCGCATCGGCATCGCCCTTCCGGTTACGCTGAACCTGCCATTCCGGCTGGTGGACAGCGCCTCGCTCCGTCTCTATGCCAACGGCTCGGGCGAGATTCCGCTCAAGCTCGCTGCCTCCGAGCGGGTTGCCTACCTGTTGCTCTGGCCGCATGCACGGCCCCTGCATTTCCGCAATCCGCAACCTTGCCTGCGCGCCATTCCAAACGCTGACCAGGTGGCAAAGCTTCTGGCAACAGCCCTGAGCAATGCGCCGCAGTTTGCTGCGGCCCGCCAGGGACAGGCCGTGAAGTTGCCGGTTCGGGCGGTTGCAGCATGAGGACGGAAAGCATGCAGCCCAGCCCCGCGACCGCGGCACCGAAACTCCCGACCACCGTGGTTGTCGCCTTTCTTTGCGCGACGCTGGTTTTCGTGGCAGCGGCGCGCCTCGGGGGAATGCCGCCGTCGCCGGGGATGACCGGACAGCTGACTGAGGCCCCCGAGGCGTCACGGCTTCTGCGCTTCGCCGATGCCCCGGACGGCAGCGTGCGCATCATCGACGCCGAGACCGGTGAAGACGTGGCGATTGTGGCACCCGGCACCAATCACTTCCTGCGCGGCCTGATGCGCGGCCTCAACCGGGCCCGCAAGAGCGACCAGGTCTCCTACGACGTCCCTTTCCTGCTGCAGCGCTGGCCCAACAACAGGCTCGTGCTGATCGACACCCATGACGGCGTCGCCCTGGACCTCATGGCCTATGGCCAGACCAACGCGGCC
>JBOFFO010000605.1:0-4903 GCA_051648665.1 Beijerinckiaceae bacterium
CAAGGGTGAAACGCAGACCTATGCGGATATCTGAGTCCATTGCAGGCATGGCGGCGTGCGCGGCGATTTTCGCCGCCACGGTCGCGCCTGCGCAGATGGACCCGGTGGCGCGTGAACCGCTGATTGCGCCGGGCGTGTCGGTGCCGCGCCCGCCCGGATCAATACCGGGTGTTGCAGTGAGTGGGCCCGCACCAGTGGCTGCGCCACCCGCACGTAAGCAGCGGTCTTATCCTGACAGCCGGTCGGCGATTCGCGCAGCGATGACGGATTATGGTGAAGGCCGCAAATCAACGGCGGCTGAAGCCTTGAGCTTTGCGGCTGAACAGGGCGATCCGCGCGCTGCATGGAAACTCGGCAAGATGTATGCGGCGGGCGACGGTGTGCCGGTCGATCCGCTAACAGCGTTTGAACATTTTTCCCGTGTCGCGGATGAATACGCGGACATTGCGCCGGATTCGCAGTATGCGCGCTTTGTTGCCACAGCCTTCGTGGCGTTGGGATCGTATTTTCTCGACGGCATTCCCAAAACCTATGTGAAGGCCAACCCGGCCAAGGCGCGGGAAATGTTTCATTATGCCGCGACGCAGTTCGGCGATCCGGACGCGCAGTATAATCTGGCGCGCATGTATATGGACGGGATCGGCGGCGCGAAGGATGCCAAGCAGGCAGCGCGCTGGCTGAATTTGGCGGCGGAAAAAAATCACCCGCCATCACAAGCGATTCTGGGCAATCTGCTGATCAACGGCCAAGGCGGCATTCCGCGCCAGCCGACACGCGGACTTGTACTGCTGGAACGAGCGCTCGAAACCGCAGATCCGGTGCGCGACAAATGGATTGTCGAGATGCACGGCAAAGCATTCGCAGCGACAACCAGTCAGGATCACGACGCGGCCAAGACCTATATCGAAAATCGGCTGAAACGTCAGAAATAATCCGCAAATCTTGTGGCTGACGTTGTTTCAGTGGATGTTCCTCATCCGCTCGTAAAATTCCTTTAGCTGCTGGCCGAACGGGTTATTTAACAATTCCGCAATAGCATCATCGCGCACCGCATCGGGCCGGCGTGTATCAATCGCCGTTTCATGCAACCGTGTGAAGTCTGCAAAAACCGCACTGGCCGCCGCCTTGTCATCGCCGAGCAGGGCATGGATGCGCGACACGCTTTCACGCCCGCGCAGATGCGTGATGTCCAGCAGCGCATAGGCAAAATCAGGCGCGGCAATCACCACGCTGTCCGCCACGAGCACCGCCACGCCGTACTCTTTGGTCATTTGCTCAAGGCGAGCCGTGCTGTTCACGGTGTCGCCAACAATGGAGTAGTCGAAGCGCGCATCCGATCCGAGATTGCCAACGCAGGCAATGCCAGTATTGATGCCGATGCCGATGCGCAGCGGCAGAATATCCGCGTCCGTAATCAACGCTTTCTCGAGAGCGGGCAGCAGGGCCACAATGTCCAGCGCCGCGCGCAAGGCATGGCGCACATGATCGGGGTCGTCGAGCGGCGCATTCCAGAACGCCATCATGCCGTCGCCGATATATTTGTCGATGGTGCCACCCCGTCTCATCACCGCTTCCGTCAGCGGTGTGTGGATCGAGTTAAGAAATTGCACCACCATTTCCGCCGGCAGTTTCTCCGAGCGCGCGGTAAAATTGCGCACATCCGTGAACATCACAGTCAGATCACGGTTCTCGCCGCCGAGTTTGAGCCGGGACGGATCGGCGGCAAGCCGTTCGATGACCGCTGGCGAGACATAGCGCCCGAATGCATCGCGGATGCGCGCCCGGTCCCGTTCTGTGCTGCGATAGGCCAGCACCGTTGCGCTGCCGAATCCGAGCAAAATTGCCAGCGAAGGCAGGACGGGGTCGATCAGCAATCCTTGCTGTGTAAAAGCCAACCAACTCGCGGCAATAGTGCCAAGCACCATCAGCCCTGCCACGGCAGCTCCTGCTGAGGCGTGAATGCGCAAGGCCAGAATCGATGCGATAATTCCGGCCAGCAGGATCAGCACAGCCTCCATCCCGTTGGCGTAATCGGGCCGCACGAGGTGCACGCCGCTCAGGATGTGCTCGACAAATTCCGCATGCACATCCACGCCCGCCACCACTGGTTCAAGCGGTGTGGCGCGAATATCCATGCCCGCCGCGCTCGAACCGACAAAAATGATCGCGCCTTTCAATACTGCGAGATCAGCGTTGTCGGCCAACACGGCGCGCGCTGAAATGCGTCGCGCCGCTTGCGTGCCAGCGTAATGCACGCGCACCGCGCCGTCGCGCTCAGTGGCAACCTCGATATCGCCAACCTTGACGGAAATCATACCAGTCTGAGCGCCAAAGGCTGTTTCGCCGCTGGCGTTGGAGGCTTTCGTGATGAAGGTCGTGGCCTGCTGCGCCACACGCAGCGCTTCCAGCGCTAGTCCCGGTGAGGGCGTGCCGGCAATGGTGATGAGCGTCGGCACGCGCCGCACCACCAGGTCACGGTCGGGAAAGAAATTCAGGCTGGCCAGCCCTGCCGCATGATCATGAAATCCCGGCAACGGCAAAATCGCGCCTTCCATGGATGGTAGAAAATCATGGGGGCGGTCGCCGGCAGCGGCAAATCCGGCCTTCAGCGGCGGGGGCGTTTTAACGCCATGCGTCCCGACCATGGCCATGACGACGGATTCACCGGCTATGGTTTGCGCAAACAGGCCATCATTGTCAGCGGCGGTGGATGAGCGCGCCAGCGCTTCAAGCGCCTGACGCTGATTGCCTTCAGGCATGCCGCTGGCGATCTGGGCCAGTGAATAGCGGTCCGGCTCCGCCATCAGGATATCGAATGCGATGGCCGACGCCCCCGCATCAAGCAGCTTGCGCGTGAGTTGCGCCAGCAGCGAGCGTGGCCACGGCCATTGGCCATATTGCGCCAGCGACGCCTCATCCACGTCAACGACGCGCACTGGCAAGGATGGATCATAGGCCCGCGGTTTGACCCGCAGATAGGAATCGAAAATCAGATCGCGCAGCGCCATGACAGGCGGTGGGCTGCGCAACGCCACCCACGCCAGAATGAGCGCCGGCAGCAGCGTCGCCACGACCCATCCGCTGCGCCAGCCGCTGCCCCGTGTCAGCCAGAACGTGCGTTGCCGCACGGACGGGGTGCCAGAGTCAGTCATGATGAGAGAATGTCGATGGAATGAGTCATGATGTTGCGACCAAGGTCAGGTGCGTGCGCCTGCGCGTCAAGCAGTGGGCAGGGCAAGTCGTTGCGCACAGGGTTGCGACCGGGGGCGCGGTAAGGGAGATACTGATCATGTCGAGCGTTACCATGAAGCACGTGCGGTTGCGCCATGCCACTGCTGCGCTGGTTGTTGCAGCCGCCTGCGGCATGGCCGGTGGTGCACACGCGCAAGCCGTGATCGGCGACGCTGCGCGTGCGGTCAACGATGTCACCGGGCAACTTGGCAGCCGCCGTGTGGCGATCACCTCAGGCAGCGCCGTCCATCAGAACGAAACCGTTTCGACCGGGCGGGCCGCATCCGCCAGCCTGCGTTTTCTCGACGCCACCAGTCTGGATGTGTCACCGGGATCAAGCGTCAAACTCGACCGTTATATCTATAATGCCGGTGGCAGCGCGCGTGGCGCGGTGATGACTATGACGCGCGGCGCGTTCCGTTTTGCCACGGGCCAGTCAGACCCGTCGGCCTTCCGTCTGCAAACGCCGCAGGCAATTATCGGTATCCGTGGCACAGTGCTGGATGTCGAGGTCGAGCGTGGCGTCAGCCATGTGACGCTCCAGCGCGGTGCCATTGAGGTCTGTCCGCGCAACAACCGCCGTGCCTGCGCGATTCTGACCCAGCCGGGGCAATCCGTCAGCGTCACCGCAACCCGCATCGTCGGCGATGATCCGGCGGTGGTCCCGCCTGCGCCTCCGCGCGGCCCGCTGACACCGGGCATTATCCAGCCCGGCGGTGGCGGCGTCATCATCGGCCCTGATCCGGCGCGCTCCGGCCCCAATCTCGCACCGGGCTTCAATTTTCCACCGGGTGGTGGCGGTGGCCGCGGCGGCAACCGAGGCTGAATGATCCCGACGCACGTCAACACGGCGTCAATGCAGGCCTGCAGCAACATTTCATCGTGAGCGCACCGTCATTCGTGGCGATTGCTGCCGATGGCGGCGGTTGTGCCATGTTTCGCTCGGGCCTACAGCTTGCGGCCACAGGTTGAGGTTCACTGCCATGAAAACAATCTTTGCACTCATCCGATTTTGTTTCATTGCCGTCGCCGCCATTCAGGCCGCATCGGTCTGGGCGCAAGGTGCGTCCATCGGTGTGGCTGCGCGCGCCAATGGCAATGTTACGGGCCAAATGGGCGGACGCGCCATGCCCATCGCCACTGGCACAAACGTTTTTCAAAATCAGGTGGTCGCCACAGCGGCAGCCTCCGATGCGCTGCTGAATTTCCGGGATTCAACCCATCTGGAGGTTGGTCCATCGTCGCGGGTTGTGCTTGACCGTTATATCTTCAATCCCGACGGTGGCGCGCGTCAGGCTGTGGTCGAAATGGCGACAGGAACCTTCCGGTTTGTCACCGGCATTTCCAACCCGCGCGCCATCAAGTTGCAAACGCCGCAGGCGACCATCGGCATTCGTGGCACTGTTCTGGAAATTACCGTCATCAATGGCGAAACGGTGGTAAATGTCATTCAGGGCGCGGCGATCGTCTGCCTGCGCCGTCAGCCTTCAAATTGCACGCAGGTCATCGGCGCCGGCGGCTCCATCTCCGCTACGGCAGGCGATCTGGAAGTGACGCGCACAGCGTCACAGCGTCCGCAACCTTATGATCCCGGTGCGCGTGAAAGTTCGGGCGGGCCCAGTGGCGGCGATCCGCCTGCCGGTTCCGCCGATACGGGGCAGACCGGAGGAGG
>JBOFFO010000606.1:0-2729 GCA_051648665.1 Beijerinckiaceae bacterium
CGCTTGGCGAGTTTCTTCGGCTTCAATTCACCCGTCGCAACCGCAAGTTCGGCGCGCAGCTGCGTCGAAATCTGGTCAAGGTCCATGCCGCGCAGCATGTCGCGGATCGCCTCCGCGCCAATTTTCGCGGTGAACGAATCCTGGCCATACTCATCCTGCGCGATGAGATATTCATCTTCCGACAGAAGCTGGCGGTCCTTGAGCGGGGTCAGGCCCGGTTCGAGCACCACATAGCTTTCGAAATACAGAATGCGCTCCAGCTCCTTGAGCGTCATGTCGAGCAAGAGGCCGATGCGCGACGGCAGCGACTTGAGGAACCAGATATGCGCGACGGGCGCTGCGAGTTCGATATGGCCCATGCGCTCGCGGCGGACGCGGGCAAGCGTCACTTCGACGCCGCACTTCTCGCAGATCACACCCTTGTACTTCATGCGCTTGTACTTGCCGCACAGGCACTCGTAATCCTTGATCGGCCCAAAGATGCGCGCGCAGAACAGACCATCACGCTCCGGCTTGAACGTGCGGTAATTGATGGTCTCCGGCTTTTTGATTTCGCCGTAGGACCACGACAAAATCTTTTCCGGGCTCGCGATCGAAATGCGGATCTGGTCAAACGTCTGGGCCGGAACCTGGTTGTTGAACAGATTCATCACATCCTGATTCATCGCTCATCTCCTGACGGCTGCGTCATTACGACAGCAGACCTTGAGTTTTCTCTGTCACCGCCGCGCGAACGATTCCGCGCGGCCCATCATCACACATAAAATTTATTCGGCAGCTTCCGCCGGCGCTGCGCCATCAGGCTTCTTCGAACTTTGCAGATCGACATTGAGGCCGAGCGAACGCATTTCCTTGACGAGCACGTTGAACGATTCCGGGATACCGGCCTCGAACGCATCATCGCCACGCACAATCGCCTCATACACCTTGGTGCGGCCCGCCACGTCGTCCGACTTGACGGTGAGCATTTCCTGCAAGGTGTAGGCCGCACCGTAAGCCTCGAGCGCCCAGACCTCCATTTCGCCGAAGCGCTGGCCGCCAAACTGCGCCTTGCCACCCAGCGGCTGCTGCGTGACGAGCGAGTAGGGACCGATGGACCGCGCGTGAATCTTGTCATCCACGAGATGGTGCAGCTTCAGCATGTAAATGTAGCCGACCGTGACCTTGCGGTCGAACGCCTCGCCAGAACGGCCATCATACAGCGTGACCTGACCGGATTTATCGAGACCGGCCATTTCCAGATGCTGTTCGATATCCGCTTCCTTCGCGCCGTCGAACACCGGCGTCGCAATCGGCACGCCGCGCCGCAGCGTTTCCGACATATCGACGAGATCATCGTCGCCCATGCCCTTCAGTTGCGGATGATCGCCATAGATCATCTTCAGCGTGTCCTTCAGCCCGGCGATTTTCGCGCCGCGCTTGTAGGCATCAATCGCCTCGCCGATTTTCTTGCCGAGGCCTGCGCAGGCCCAGCCCAGATGCGTTTCAAGAATCTGGCCGACATTCATGCGGCTCGGCACGCCAAGCGGGTTGAGCACGATATCCACTGCCGTACCATCGGGCAGGAACGGCATGTCCTCCTGCGGCACGATGCGCGACACGACACCCTTGTTGCCGTGGCGGCCTGCCATCTTGTCGCCGGGCTGAATCTTGCGCTTCACCGCAACGAAGACCTTGACCATCTTCATCACGCCGGGCGCGAGTTCATCGCCACGCTGCAATTTCTCGACCTTGTCGAGGAAGCGCTGTTCCAGGCCCTTCTTCGCCTCGTCATACTGCTTGCGCATGGCTTCGACGGCGCCCATCAGCGCGTCGTCCTCGACCGCGAAGGTCCACCACTGCGAGCGCGGATATTCGCCGAGCACTTCGCGCGAAACCACCGTGTCCTTCTTGAAGCCTTTCGGGCCGGAAATCGCCTTCTTGCCCGTCAGCATTTCGCCGAGGCGGGCATAGACGTTACGGTCGAGAATGGCCTGCTCGTCGTCACGGTCCTTGGCGAGACGCTCGATTTCCTCGCGCTCGATCGCCTGCGCACGCTCGTCCTTGTCAACGCCGTGGCGGTTGAACACGCGCACTTCGACGATGGTACCCTGCACGCCCGGCGGCACGCGCAAGCTGGTGTCGCGCACATCCGACGCCTTTTCACCAAAAATGGCGCGCAGCAGCTTTTCTTCCGGCGTCATCGGGCTTTCGCCCTTCGGCGTGATCTTGCCGACGAGAATATCGCCCGCCTGCACTTCCGCGCCGATATAGACGATGCCGGCTTCGTCGAGATTGCGCAGCGCTTCTTCCGACACGTTGGGAATATCGCGCGTGATTTCTTCCGGACCGAGCTTGGTGTCGCGGGCCGCAACCTCGAACTCCTCGATGTGAATGGAGGTGAAAATATCCTCCTTCACGATCTTCTCGTTAAGCAGGATCGAATCTTCGAAATTGTAGCCATTCCAAGGCATGAACGCGACGAGCACGTTGCGGCCCAGCGCCAGTTCGCCAAGCTCCGTCGACGGGCCGTCGGCGATGATATCGCCCTTCTTCAGCACATCGCCGACACGCACCAGCGGACGCTGGTTGATGCAGGTGGACTGGTTGGAGCGCTGGAACTTCATCAACCGGTAGATATCGACGCCCGATTTGGTTGGATCGAGATCCTCCGTCGCGCGGATAACGATACGGGTCGCATCCACCTGATCGACGATGCCGCCACGGCGCGCTGCAATCGCGGCGCCTGA
>JBOFFO010000607.1:0-3820 GCA_051648665.1 Beijerinckiaceae bacterium
TGAAGGGCTTGCCGTTGAGGCCCGGCCGCACCTGCCGGAAAAGCACCGGCATTCCCAACTTCCACCGCACCGCCAGCGCCGTCAGCCCGATGACGGGCGACAGGATCAGCAGGGCGGTGGCGGCGATGCAGATGTCGAACAGGCGTTTCAGCATGGGACCGGGAGCGCGGGCGGCCAAAGAGCCGTGCCGGCGCGAAACTTTTTCATGGCGTGCTGGCGGAGGCTTTGGCAGAACGGACCGGTCTTGTCACCAATGGAAACGGTCATGAAACGGATCTTCGCGGTCTATGGCGCGAGCGGCTGCGGCCGGGGAATCATGCCGCTGGTCCGCGACCAAATCGACCCTGCCAGCGAAACCTGCTGCTTTATAGACGATGGCCGTGCAACCGACCGGGTCAATGGCGAGCTGGTATACCGCTTCGACGAATTCCTTACCCTTGAGGGCGTTGAAAAGGCAGTCTGCATCGCCATCGCCAACCCGGTGATCCGCGCCGCCATCTCCGCCAAATGCACGCAGGCGGGCCTCGCCTTCTTTTCCGCCCGCGCCCGCAACCTTGTTATTATGGACGATGTCATAATCGGTGAGGGTGCGCTGCTCAGCCCCTTCGTGACGATTACCTCCAACATCCGCATCGGCCGGCACCTCCACGCCAACCTCTACAGCTACATCGAGCATGATACGGTGATCGGCGATTTCGTTACGCTCGCGCCGGGCGCGAAAATCAATGGCAACATCACCATCGAGGATTTCGCCTATATCGGCTCGAATGCGGTCATCAAGCAGGGCGTACCGGGCAAGCCGCTGGTGATTGGCAAGGGCGCGACCATCGGCATGGGCGCGGTCGTCACCCGCAGCGTGCCGCCGGGCGTGACCGTGGTCGGCAACCCCGCCCGCCCGCTGGTGAAGCCCGCAGCGACTGTCGCCCGCGCTTGATTGCGCCGGGCCGCTGGCCTACAGCCCGACACCCATGGCGGTCGACCAATTCCTGATGAAGGCGCGCACGGCGCTGGCGCTCGGCCTGCCCAATCTGGCCCGAGTGGCGATGTATCGCGGCCAGATTCGGCTGGGCCGGGGTGCGGCCGCATTGGGCGACCCGCCCATGCCGCACGGCCCTCTTTTTCAGCCGCGCGATGGCGAAGCAGCCGAAGGCGCGGGCTGGCCTGCCGCGACCGTGACATGGTTCGACTGGCATACGGAGACGGTGCCGGCGAACGCCGCGCCGGACTGGCACCGCAACCCCTTCAATGGCGTCATCCATTCCGGCCGCGACAGGCCCTGGTTCCTGCTGCCCGATTTCGATGCTGAGGCCGGCGATATCAAAGGATTCTGGGAATTGTCCCGCTTCGGCTGGGCGGTGAAGCTGGCGGTGGCGGCACGCGCCGGCGGGGCAGTCGGCGCGGCGGCGCGGCGGCGGCTTGATGGCTGGCTCCAGGACTGGATCGTCCATAACCCGGCCTATCGCGGTCCGAACTGGAAATGCGGGCAGGAAGCCTCGCTGCGGGTGCTGCATCTGGCCATGGCCGCCCATATCCTCGGAGAGGCCCGGAAGCCCGCCCCGGCGCTGGCTGCCCTGATCCGGCTGCATCTGCGCCGCATCGCGCCGACGATCCATTACGCCCTCGCGCAGGACAACAACCACGGCACCAGCGAGGCCGCCGCGCTCTGGCTTGGCGGCCATTGGCTTGCCGCCATCGACCGCGATGCGGAGAGCCGCCGCTGGGCGGCGCAAGGGCAGCGCTGGCTCGAAAACCGCGCCCGCCGCCTGATCGGGCCGGACGGCTCCTTCAGCCAATATTCGGTGAATTACCACCGGCTGATGCTCGATACCCTGTCGATCGTCGAAATCTGGCGGCGCGCTTATGCCCTGCCCGCCTTTTCGGCTACGTTCGCGGAGCGCGCTGCGGCGGCGGCGCACTGGCTGCGCGCCATGACCGACCCGCAGACCGGCGATGCGCCGGTGCTCGGCGCCAATGACGGGGCGCGGCTGATGCCGCTCGACAGTGCCTATCGCGACCATCGTCCCTCGGTGCAGCTTGCCTGCGCCCTGTTCTGCGAGGCCCGCGCCTATCCGGAACGGACCTGCGACAGTCTGGCGGCGGCCCTCAACATCGCTGTGCCCAGCGCGGACCTGCCCGCGCCCGCCTCCGCACGGTTCGACGATGGCGGCTATGCGGTGCTGCGCGCCGGCAACGCCGTCGCCTTTGTGCGCTATCCCCGTCACCGCTTTCGCCCCGGCCACGCCGACGCCCTGCATGTCGATCTCTGGCTCAATGGCGCCAACCTGCTCCGTGACGGCGGCACCTTCGGCTACCATGTCAGCCCGGAGGAACGCCGCTACTTTGCCGGCGCACCATCACACAACACCGTCGAATTCGACGGCCGGGACCAGATGCCGCGCCTGTCGCGCTTTCTGTTCGGCGCCTGGACCCAGGCCACCGAAGTCAGCCCGGTGGTTGCCGACGCCGGCGGCGCGGTGACATTTTCCGCCGCCTACAGGGATTGGCGCGGTGCGACCCACCGGCGCGCAGTGCGCCTGACGGCGTCGGAGCTGATCGTGACCGACACCATAGCCGGCTTTGAAAAACAGGCGATGCTGCGCTGGCGGCTGCAGCCGGGGGATTGGCGGATCGACGGCCGGTCCATCATCGCCAGCGACATCTCCCTGACGGTCGAGGCCGACCGGCCCAGCGAGGGGCTGAGGCTGGCGGATGGCCTTGAATCGCGCCATTACCTCCGCCAGACCCCGCTGCCCGTGGCCGAAATCGCCTTCGCTGAACCGGCCACGATTGTCTCGACCATCCGCTGGCGCGCCTGACCGGGCGTCGCCGCCTTTCCGGATTGCCCATGAAAATCCTGTATTTCCACCAGCATTTCGGCACGCCCGCCGGCTCCGGCGGCACCCGCTCCTATGAATTCGCCCGGCGGCTGATCCAGCGCGGCCACAGCGTCACCATGGTCTGCGGCTCCTACAGCGGGGCCGCCACTGGCCTTGCCGGCCCTTTCACCGGGGGCGCCCGGCGCGGCAGCGTCGAGGGCATCGACATCATCGAACTGGAGCTGCCCTATTCCAACGCCGACGGCTTCTTGCGGCGCACCACTACCTTCCGGCGTTTTGCCCTGCGCAGCGTCGGGCTCGCCCTGCGCCAACCGGCCGATCTGGTGTTCGCGACCTCGACGCCGCTGACCGCCGGTATTCCGGGCATTGCCGCCGCCCTGCTGCGGCGCAAGCCGTTCGTGTTCGAGGTCCGCGACCTCTGGCCGGAATTGCCGCGCGAGATGGGGGTGATCACCAACCCGGTGGTGCTCGGGCTGATGTCGGCGCTGGAATGGGCCTCGTACAAATCCGCCACCCTCTGCATCGGCCTGGCGCCGGGCATCGTTGACGGCATCACCCGCCGTGGCATCCCGCCCGCGCGGGTCCGGCTTGTCCCCAACGCTGCCGATCTCGACCTGTTCGGCGCGAGCGCGGACGAGCCCTGGCGGCCCGAGGGGGTCGGCCCCGACGATCTGATGGCCGTGTTCACCGGTACCCACGGCATCGCCAACGGGGTCGAAGCCATTCTCGACGCTGCCGCCGAACTGAAAAGGCGGGGACGGGGCGACATCAAGCTGGTGATGATCGGTCAGGGCAAGCTCAAGCCGGCCCTGATGGCGCGCGCCGCCGCCGAGGGACTCGATGCCTGCGTGTTCTGCGACCCCGTGCCCAAACGCCGCCTCTCCGGCCTGATGCGCGCCGCCGACGCCGGGCTGATGGTGCTCGCCAATGTGCCCGCCTTCTATTTCGGCACCTCGCCCAACAAATTCTTCGATTACATCGCC
>JBOFFO010000608.1:0-4724 GCA_051648665.1 Beijerinckiaceae bacterium
GCAAATTCCCGGCACGCGCGTGCTGGCGATTGACCGCGACCCCGATGCGATTGCGGCAGGCGCAGCGCTGGTTGCGGCCAGCGATGGGCGGTTGATGCTGGCGCACAACCGTTTCTCGCGGCTCGATGATGTGGCGCGCGCGCATGGCATCGCCACGCTCGACGGCGTCGTGCTCGATATTGGCGTCTCCTCCATGCAGTTTGATGAGGCGCAGCGCGGATTTTCCTTCCGCTTCGACGCGCCGCTCGACATGCGCATGGAGCAGACAGGCCGCAGCGCCGCCGACATCGTCAACACGGCGGATGAAGCCGAGCTGGCGGATATTTTGTATTATTACGGCGAAGAGCGCCGCGCGCGGCCGATGGCGCGGCTGATCGTGAGCGAGCGCCGCAGCACGCCGATTACCACAACAAAACAGCTGAGCGATCTCATCACCCGTATTGAGCCAGTGCGGATGAATAAAATTCATCCCGCCACGCGCAGCTTTCAGGCGTTGCGCATCGCTGTGAATGACGAACTGGGTGAACTGGCCCGCGCGCTGGCGGCGGCGGAGCGCGTGCTGAAACCGGGCGGGCGGCTTGCTATCGTCACGTTTCATTCGCTGGAAGACCGCATCGTCAAGCAATTTCTGGCTGAACGTTCGGGCCGTGGCGAAGCACAGTCGCGCCTGCTTCCGGGCGAGCCTGTGCCGCAAGCGCCGACATTCGCACTGGTCACGCGCAAGCCCGTCGAACCGACCGAAAGTGAATGTGCCGCCAATCCGCGCGCGCGTTCGGCCAAACTGCGGGTTGCTGTGCGCAGCGCTGCGCCGGCGCGCGCCATCAGTGAATCTATTCTCGCGTTGGCGCGCTTGCCAGTCGCAACAGGCGGGAGGGGCCGGTGATCCTGCGCATCATGCATGTGGCGGCCATCGGGGCGCTGCTCTCGTCAGCGCTCTACGCCTACACGATCAAATATGAAACGACTTTGCTTGGCGAAAAACTCGCAAAGCTGAAGCATCGCGTGCAGCGCGAAAAAGACGCCATCGCGATTCTGCGGGCAGAATGGCAGTTGCTGAACACACCGGAACGGTTGCAGGAATTCGCCAAACGCACGCCCGACCTTATTCCGTTACAGGTGCACCAGATCGGTAGCATCGCGGAATTGCCGATGAAGCAGGACAAGGCGGACGAGATTGGCAAGAAGCTCGATCTGCTTGGGCTTGCAGAGCCAACGCAGACTCCGCGCGAAACCACTGGCAGCGTGACCAGCTCACGCGGCGCTGGCAGCAAGACGCCGTCGAGGTGAGCATGACGACGGACCAGACGAAGCCATTGCCTTTGCCGCAGCGTATCCTTGCCGGAGCGCTTGGCGCTGCCCGCGCGATGTTCCGCATGCGTGCGGAAAAAAGCGGCGGCCGCTTGCTCATGGTCGGTCTCGCATTTCTCGGCCTCTACGGCGTTATTGCCGGACGGCTGGTGCTGCTTGCCTCACAGCCGCCGGATGTCACCGGCAGCATTCACCGTTCGACATCGTCTTCGATTTCATCGGCGCGGCCGGATATTGTGGACCGCAATGGCGAGATCATGGCAACCGATGTGAAGATGGTCTCCGTCTTCGCCGAGCCGCGGAAAATTATCGATAAAGATGAGGCCGTGGAGCTGCTCACCGCTGTTCTTCCTGATCTCAATGCCCGCGAATTGCGCGACAAACTCGCGACCAAACGCGGTTTCGTCTGGGTGAAGCGCGAGATCACGCCGCGACAGCAGGTGGAAGTGCATCGGCTTGGGATTCCCGGTGTCGGATTTCTGCCGGAAAACAAGCGTGTTTATCCCAATGGCAATGTCGCGGCGCATGTGCTTGGCTTCGCCAATGTGGATAATCAGGGTATTTCCGGCATCGAGAAATATATCGATGGGCGCGGCTTGCAGGATCTGGCCGGTGCGGGCTTTGCATTGTCTGCACGCGACATGAAGCCAGTGGCGCTTTCGATTGACCTGCGTGTGCAGCACGGCTTGCGTGACGAACTGCACAAGGCGATGGAAAAATATCGCGCCAAGGCTGCGGCTGGCGCGATCATCGATGTCAACAGTGGCGAGGTTGTTGCGCTGGCCTCGCTGCCGGACTTTGATCCGAACAACCCAGTTGATGCCCTCGATCCGACGCGAATTAACCGTGTCAATGTCGGCGTCTATGAAATGGGGTCGACCTTCAAGGCGCTAACCATTGCGATGGCGCTGGATTCAGGTAAGTACAACATCAATTCCTCGCTCGATGCGCGCAATGCGTTGCGCTACGGCAAATTCAAGATCAACGATTTTCACGCCCAGCGCCGCGTCTTGCAGGTGCCGGAAGTGTTTACCTATTCATCCAACATTGGCACGGCGCGCATGGCGCTCGGCATTGGCGTGGAGGGTCACAAGTCTTTTCTGCGCAAAGCGGGCCAACTGGAGCGCCTTGTCACGGAATTGCCGGAAAACGCGATGCCGATTGTGCCTGCGCGGTGGGGCGAACTGAACACCATGACGATCGCCTTTGGCCACGGCCTCGCGGTCGCGCCCTTGCAGGCGGCAATGGCGACGGCCGCGCTGATGAATGGCGGATATCTGATCACACCAACTTTTTTGAAACGCACGCCAGAAGAGGCCAGAGAAGTCGCAAAACGCGTTCTGAAACCAGAAACATCGGAAGCCATGCGCTTCATGATGCGGTTGAATGTGGAAAAAGGTTCGGCCACACGCGCCAATGTGCCCGGCTATTATGTCGGCGCAAAAACCGGCACCGCAGAAAAGGTCATCAATGGCCGCTATGCCAAGAGCAAGCTGTTCACAACCTTCATGGCCATAGCGCCATCGGATAATCCGCGTTATCTGTTCATGACGCTGCTCGACGAGCCGCAAGGCCTGCCTGAGACGCACGGTTACGCCACAGCCGGCTGGAACGCAGCGCCTGTCACAGGCCGCATCGTCGAGCGCGTTGCGCCGATCATGGGCATCGAGCCGCGGTTTGAAATTCCGGTCAATCCATTCCCTGTGATGGCGCGCATGGGACGGAGGCCGGCGCAATGATGCTTGGTGCACTTTTCCCCGCTGCGCCTACGCATCTCGCCAGCCGCGACATTACAGGCGTCACAGCAGATTCGCGGCATGTGAAACCGGGATTTCTGTTTGTCGCAGTGCCCGGTATAAAAGCCGATGGCGCACAATTTATTGCCGATGCGCTGACGCGTGGAGCTGCTACGGTTATTACGGAATCTGTTATTCACGGCAGTGACGCCGTTATCACTGTGCCGGATGCACGGCTGGCGCTGGCACAAGCGGCCGCCGCTTTCTTTCCGCAGCAACCGAAGACCATTGTTGCTGTCACGGGCACAAGCGGAAAAACATCGGTTGCAGATTTCACGCGGCAATTGTTTGACCTCGCGGGACAAAATGGTGCGAGCATCGGCACACTGGGCGTCGTGCGCACCGGTCATGCCGCCTATGGCTCCTTGACGACGCCGGATCCTGTTTCATTGCATGAAACACTTGCTGTGCTGGCGCGCGATGGTGTGCAGCATGTGGCAATGGAAGCCTCATCGCACGGGCTTGACCAGAAACGGCTTGATGGCGTGAAGCTGCATGCCGCGGGCTTCACAAATCTTGGCCATGATCATCTCGATTATCATCCGACAATGGCTGATTATCTGACGGCCAAGATGCGATTGTTTCGTGAGCTATTGCCTGTCGGCCATGACGCTATCATTAACGCAGATTGTGCGCAGGCGGATGAAGTTGCCAGAATTGTGCAAACATCCGGCCGGCATGCGGTCATGGTTGGAAAAAAAGGTGGTGACATCTGTCTCACGGGCGTTGTCCGTGATGGATTTTACCAGTCCATGCGTATTGGTCATGCGGGCGCGACGCATGAAACGCAGCTGCGTTTGCTTGGCGACTTTCAGGCGCAAAACGCGATGGTGGCCGCAGGCCTTGCGATCTCAGCCGGCCTTGATCCTCGCGCAGTATTTAAAGATTTTGAAAATCTCGCGGGTGTTCCGGGTCGGCTCGAAGTTGTCGGCGAGGCGCGTGGCGGGATCGTCCTCGTCGATTATGCGCATAAGCCTGAAGCGCTCGAGGCAGCTCTAACGACGTTGCGGCCCTTCGCACGTGGAAAGTTGAAAGTGGCGTTCGGTTGCGGCGGGGACCGTGATAAGACAAAGCGGCCGATTATGGGTGAAATTGCTGCGCGTATCGCCGATGAGGTCATTGTCACGGATGATAATCCGCGGAGTGAGAATCCTGCAGCAATTCGTGCTGCCATTCTTGCAGATGCACCCCACGCGCGCGAAATAGGCGATCGGCGTACAGCGATTTTTGATGCTGTCCAGACGATCGGCCCGGGCGATGTCGTGCTGATTGCTGGAAAGGGTCATGAGACCGGCCAAACCATCGGGAATCGTACAGAGCCATTTTCAGACAAGGATGTGGCGCAGGATGCTATCCGGAGCCTGACATGACGACGCATCCGCTCTGGACAAGTGCTGACATTGTCGATGCCACTGGCGCGCGCCTTGTTGGAAATATGCCCGCGACGATTTCGGGAATTTCTATTGATTCTCGCACGGTCAAGCCTGGAGAACTTTACGTCGCCATTAAAGGTGACGTGCATGATGGCCATGATTTTGTTGCTGCAGCCTTGCAAAACGGTGCATCCGCTGCACTTGTTTCGAGAAATAAGGTGCAGGTTCTTGGCGATGCGCAGCCAAT
>JBOFFO010000609.1:0-1595 GCA_051648665.1 Beijerinckiaceae bacterium
CCGAGATGATGGCGCATCGCCTCGCCCAACTGGCTTTCAATGGTGAAGAGTGGATTCAGGCTCGTCATCGGGTCCTGAAAAATGACGCCGATGTCCCGGCCAAGCTGCGCCCCGTCTTTCGCCCCGAGAATTTTCCCGCCGACCGCAATGTGACCCTTGTCAATAAAGCCCGGCTTCTCCAGCAGGCCGATAATTGCATTGGCGATGGTTGACTTTCCGGCACCGGATTCGCCGACCACAGCATGAATCTCGCCAGGCATAATTCTCATCGACACGTCGTGAACCGCAAGAAATGGATCTTCATCCTCGCGTGGGTAGACGATGCGCAGATTCTCGATTGTCAGGGCTGCATCCGTCATGCCTTGCGCCCTCGCAGCTTCGGGTTGAAGCGGTCGCGCAGCCAATCGCCGACGAGGTTGACCGCAAGCACCAGGATAACGAGCGCTAGTGCTGGAAACAGTGCGATCCACCAGATGCCGGAAAACACAAATTCATTGCCGATGCGGATGAGCGTACCAAGCGACGGGTAGGTTGGCGGCATGCCTACGCCAAGAAATGACAATGTTGCCTCAGTCAGCACGGCAGCGGCAAGATTGATGGTCGCGATCACCAGCACAGGGCTCATGACGTTGGGAAGGATGTGGCGAAACATAATCCGGCTTGATGGAAGACCTATGACGCGCACGGCTTTCACATAGTCCTTTTGTGCTTCCACCATGGTCGCCGCACGCACAGTGCGGGCATATTGCACCCATTCGTGAATCGAAATCGCCCCTATCAGGATGAAGGGAGCAAGGCGGGGTCCAGACGCTTCTGGAATCACCGCACGCGCGATGCCTGCGACGAGGAGAGCCAACAGAATCGTAGGAAAACTGAGGATCACATCGCCGATACGCATGATAAGCGCATCGATGCGTCCGCCGCTAAAGCCGGCAATCAGGCCCAGCGCAATCCCTATGGCCGCAGCCACCAAGACTGCGCCACCGCCAATCATGATCGAGACCCGTGCACCATAGAGAATGGCCGATAGCATATCTCGGCCTTGATTGTCGGAGCCAAGCATGAAGCGCGGGTCGCCACCTTCAATCCATGCCGGAGGTAACTCTGCGTCTCCGAGATTAAAGCTGGCGAGATCAAGTGGATTGGTTGGTGCAACAAGCGGCGCAGCCAGCGCTAACAGAATAAAGGCAATGGCAACGCCTGACGCGATCAGCACCGATACCGGAATTTTTCTCCAGGCCCGGATCATGCGGAAGCCTTGGTGCGCAGGCGTGGATCGACAAGGGCATAGACTATATCGACCAGCATATTGATGACGACGAACAGTAAGCCAACAAACAGCAGATAGGCAGCCATCACTGGAATATCGGCAAAACTCACGGCTTGAATAAACAGCAGCCCCATGCCCGGCCATTGGAACACGGTTTCTGTCACGATTGCGAAAGCGATCAGCGAGCCAATTTGCAAACCTGTCACAGTGATCACTGGCATCAACGCGTTGCGGAGAGCGAGCTTGAAATTGATGTAACCGCTCGGCAATCCGCGGGCGCGGGCGTAACGGATATAATCGGAGGACAGCGCATCAATCATCTCCG
>JBOFFO010000610.1:0-11925 GCA_051648665.1 Beijerinckiaceae bacterium
AAGCCGGACGCAGCGCGTAAAGGGCAAATGTGCCGCGTGAGGTGCACGCGCGCAGGGTGGCTTGACGGAACATCCCCTGAGCGCCCAGGCCAAAGCCCGTCCGGCCCTCAGGGGCGGGTAAGCAGAAGGAGGGCCAGCAGGTCAAGCGCCACCGTCGGGCGCAAGCCCGCAGCGTTCTGTTCGCGGATCAGCCGGGTGGCGATCGGACGCATCATTGACCTTATATAGCAGGCCGCACCGGTTGGCGGCGGCTGGTTGCACTGGGATAAATCACGATCCGTCCCTCTGCAAGAGGCGGGCTTCGGTAACGTACCTTAAGGGCAAGGTGTTCTGCCAGATGCCGGGGGAATCGCCTTCCCTGCCCGGCTGATAGACCCCGGCAGCACAAAAATGTCATTCCTGGCCCACGGACGGAGCCATTAAGAAATCATTAACCATATAATATCACTGTTAAAAACCCAAAAACATGGGGGTGTGACTTTTTTGCACTTATCAATTTCGCCGCTTTTGCTTAGGGTCATTGGCGTGGCTCAGGCGAATGACATCGTCTGAATTGGCTAAATCAACTCTTTCGAGGTCGACGATGAAAAAAGTTTCGCTTCTCCTGGCCGTTCTGATGGTCGCTGGTGCTGTCTCCGCTTGCGGCAAGAGCCCGGTTATGGCCCCGGCTGAAAAGGCTCCGATCGTCCGTAAGGGCTAATCGCAGCGTTTGCTGGTTGCGGCTTCGGCCGCGAAGTTTCGAGGGGTTGCGGATGCTTTGTCCGCAGCCCCTTTTCTTTGCGTCTGGACACGTCATCTGAGGCAACGCCGGCATGATCACAATTGCCTGAACTTGGCCGCCAGGGCCTGTGGCGGATTGATGCCATATCCACGCGGCCCTAAACTGGTGATCTCACTGCGTTGCCACCCGTGTCTCGCTTTCGTCTGTGGGAGTTCGCCATGCGCCGCCTCCGCCACGCTTTGACTGCCGGTCTGCTCGCGCTGGGACTGAGCCTGTCTGTCGCACCCCAGCCGCAAGCGCAGTGGCTGCCGCCCGGTGCGCTCGCGCCCGCCCCGCCGCCCGTGGTGCCCGATGAACCGGCTGTCGCGCCGCTGCCTGCGCCACAGCCCGCACCCGACGCCACGCGCGGCAAGCCGGACCGGAAGGCGGCAACCGGCAAGGCCGGGCCGGCATCGAAAATCGCGAAACCGGCTCCCAATCCCTACCCCTATTACATCGAGTTCCGTTCGCGCGGCGCGGTCAGCTACGGCCACACCTTCATGATGTTTGGCCGTGTCGATGAGCGCGGCGGCATGATCCCCGGCGAGGTGGCAGGCCTGCATCCGGCCGGCGGCGTGGCCGAATATATGGCAGGCCATATCCTGCCTGTTCCGGCCGAAACAGGGCCGAGCGAAGGCGACCTTGACGAAATCTACCTGAACAACCGCTACCGGATTAACCTGACGCCGGAGCAATATGAGCGCGTGGTCGGCTATATCCGCCACAAGCAGGCAACATCGAAATTCTGGCACGCCACCACCAACAACTGCAACGGCTGGGCTGGCGATGTGGCGGAATTCATGGGGCTGAAAGCGCCCGGCCACATGCTGCTGCCACCCTCCTACATCGAGGAGATGAAGCGGCTGAATCGCGGCGTGGCGACCGTGAATCTGCCCGCTGGCGCTTTCGCCAGCACGCTGCAATAACCGCCGCACATTTGCCCGCCTGCGCCGCATTGGCCAGCCGCCTGTTGAGACTGGTCCACCCTTGCCGCACGTAACCACCCACCGGCGCTTTATTCTGATCGGCGGTTATTATCCCGTAGCGCGTGAGGAAACGCGCCGCCGTTTCGCCCGCGAATATCAGCGCTTCCTGAAAACATGGTCGCTCGAAGGCGCGGTGACGCCCGATGAGCCGCGCACCGATCACCTGCACAGCCGCATCGAAACCCGCGCACCGGACTGGCAGAGCTGCATCGATTACACCCACGTCTATTGGGACGATCTGATCGCACAGGACCGTGACCGCACCTGGCGGCAGCGGCTGCCGCTGGCGCTGCGCATGGCCGGAAGCTTTTTTGCGCATGGCGCATTCCGCAATTATTTCCGCACCGCATGGCGCTACGCCATGTTTTTTCTCTACCCGCTCGTGTTGCTGGCGCTGATTGCGCTGCTGTCATTTCTTGCGCCATGGCTGGCGCTGCGCTGGAGCGGCTTTTCACCCACATGGCTGTGGGCGCTGCCGCCGGGCGCGGCCTTATTCGCGCTGCTGCTGCCCGTCATCGGCAACCGGCTGCATATCGACCATCTGCTCGATGACTGGATTTATGCCCACCGGATGATCCGCGAAGGCGACCCGGCGGTATCGCAACGGCTCGATGCGCTGGCGGCGGAACTCGCGCTGGAAAATCGCGAATTGCTGATTGTCGGCCACAGCTTCGGCGCGGTGCACGCCGTGGAGTTAATCGCACGCATCCGCGCGCTGGCGCCCGACGGCGCGCCAATCCGGTTCGCCTCCGTCGGATCGTCCATTCTGAAATTGGCCTTGCACGGCAAGGCAGACGCCTTGCGCGCCCGTATCACGCAGGTCGCACAGGCCAAGCATGTGATCTGGCGCGACATCTATGCCGTGAATGATTACATGAATTTCTGCGACGCGGACCCGGTGCGCGTGCTGAAACTATCGGGGCAAGGGGCGCAGACGCTGAAGGTGCAGTTCCGCGGCATGCTCACGCCGGACTTTTATCGCAGCATGGAGCTGAATTATTTCCGCCTGCACAGCCAGTTCATCAGCGGCAATGACCGCCGCGCGCCCTATGATTATTTCATGCTGATGTGCGGGCCGCTGCCGCTGGAAACCGTCACCCGCGACCGCAAGGGCCTGCTGACATTACATGAAGAGGATGGCGCGCTGAAGGATGACGCGCGCGCGTTGCTGGCCGCACAGGGTGCGGAACCGCGCCCATGACGCCGCTGATTGCCAAGATCGCCTTCATAGCCATGGCCGGCGCGTGGTATTTCCTGCGCGTGCCCCATGTGCGCCGGTCAAAAAAAACCGCCATTGCGAAAGACGCGATGGACCGCGTCGAAAAAACCCGCCTCGCGATTTCGCTGACCGGCCTTGGCATTATTCCGTTTGCCTATATCGCCACGAATTTCTGGGGTTTCGGCAAGCGTGATTTTTCGCCGGCGGTGGCATGGGGCGGCGTGATTGTCGCGGGCATTGCTGTGCTGATGTTTCATCTCACGCATGAGGCCTTGGGCCGCAACTGGTCCGTGAGCTTGCAGACCCGCGAAAATCACAAGCTCATCACCCACGGCATTTACGCGCGCATCCGCCACCCCATGTACACCGCCTTCTGGCTCTGGGCGGCAGCGCAGGCGCTGCTGCTGCCGAACTGGATCGCCGGCCTGTCCGGACTCATCGGCTTCGGCACGCTTTATTTTTTGCGCGTCGGGCCGGAGGAGCAATTGATGCTCGACAGATTCGGCGCGGAGTATCAGGAGTATATGCAGCGGACGGGGCGGCTTTGGCCGAATTTATTCAGGTGACGAAATGGACGACGATGTAAAAGCAGTGATTGATGCAAAAGGATCGCCAGAAGAAGCGCTGCGTGCTTTGCTGGATCTATTCGGCCATGTCTATCAGATGGCCGGCGCTATTCTGGTGCCTGCCGAGAATCTCGACAAAGACGCGTGCATAGCTCTGCTCGATATTCTGTCCGACCCGGCTCAGGCGATTGCTGACGGCGTAGCGGATTGAGCCTACCCCGCCCCCTCCAAAAATCCTTCGAGCACCATTTTCCGCCCGGCCTTGTCGAAATCCACCGTCAATTTATTGCCATCAACGGCGACAACCACACCCGGCCCGAATTTCTGGTGAAACACCCGCGCATCCGGCGCAAACCGCCCGCCCGCATCGGTGGATTTCGCGACAAGTTCGCCCTCGATCATGCGACCGCCGAAGCGCGGCAGCGCGCCGCCGCCCATCCTCCTGTCTCCGGATTTCGAGCGCGGCGCGTCCAAGTCGCCATCATCGCTCCAGCGATGGCCTTTGCGTGAGTCCGACCAGCGGCTGCTGCGGTCCTCATCCTCGTCATAACCTTGCTTGTCGTAGCCTTGCGGTCCTTTCGTCGCGAGGCCCTTGTTGGCCTGCGCGCGCTTCCAGCCCGGCGTGGCGTAAGCCGAGCCTGCAAAGCTCTCCATGCGATCAAAACGCGAGGCGCCATAACCGCCATGCCCGTGTGTGGTCGCAGCGGTGACCTCCACATGCGCCTCCGGCAATTCGTCGATGAAGCGCGATGGCACCGTGGTGCTCCATAGACCGTGAATGCGGCGGTTCGAGGCAAAGAACAATTTCGCGCGGCGGCGCGCGCGCGTGATGCCGACATAGGCGAGCCGGCGTTCTTCCTCCAACCCCGCGCGGCCATTTTCATCAAGCGCGCGCTGGCTGGGAAACAATCCTTCTTCCCAGCCCGGCAGAAATACAGTCTCGAATTCCAGACCCTTGGCCGCATGCAGCGTCATCAGCGTCACGCGATCCTCGCTCTCGCCCTCCGCCGCTTCCATGACGAGCGACACATGTTCGAGAAACGCCCGCATATCCGGGAATTCCTCCATGCCACGCACCAGCTCCTTGAGGTTTTCAAGCCGCCCTTCGGCTTCTGCCGACCGGTCCTTCTGCCACATGTCGGTGTAGCCGGATTCTTCCAGCACGATCTGCGCCAGCTCGTGATGGGGATGGTTGGCGTCGAGCATCTGCGTCCAGCGCGTGAAACTCGCCATCAGGTCGCGCAGCGTGGCGCGCACCTTCGGTTTCAATTCGTCGGTCTCGATCAACAGCCGCGCCGCCTGTTGCAGAGGCACAGAACCGCGCCGCGCATAGACATGCAATTGTTCGAGCGTCGCGTCACCAAGGCCGCGCTTCGGCTTGTTGATGATGCGCTCGAACGCCAGATCATCCGTGGGGTTGGCGATGCAGCGCAGATAGGCCAGCGCATCGCGAATTTCCATGCGCTCATAAAAGCGCGGCCCGCCGATGACGCGATACGGCAGGCCCGTGGTGATGAAGCGTTCTTCAATCTCGCGCATCTGCGCGGAAATGCGCACGAGAATGGCGATCTCGTTGAGCCTGTGGCCTTTGATCTGCTGCAGCGCCTCAATTTCCTCGCAGATCAGCCGCGCCTCTTCTTCGGAATCCCATGCGCCAGTCACCGTGACCTTTTCGCCGGGCACATCATCGGTGTGCAGGGTTTTGCCCAGCCGGCTTTCATTATGCGCAATGAGATGCGACGCGACATTGAGGATATGCCCGGTGGAGCGGTAATTCCGTTCAAGCCGGATGACGAGCGCGCCGGGAAAATCATGGTCGAAGCGCAGGATGTTATCCACCTCCGCGCCGCGCCAGCCATAGATCGACTGGTCATCGTCGCCGACGCAGCAGACATTCTGCTCGCCTTTTTCGCGGCCCTGCGCCAGCAGCCGCAGCCACAGATATTGCGCCGTGTTGGTGTCCTGATACTCGTCCACCAGCATATAGCGGAAGCGGCGCTGATATTGTTCGAGCACATCCGCATGCTCGCGGAAAATGCGGATATTGTGCAGCAGCAAATCGCCGAAATCGCAGGCGTTGAGCGTCTTCAATCGTTCCTGATAGGCGGAATATAATTCGCCGCCCTTGCCATTGCCGAACGCATAGGCCTCGCCCTGCGGCACCTGCGCTGGCGACAGGCCGCGATTTTTCCAATTGTCGATATAGCTGGCGAGCGCGCGGCCCGGCCATCGTTTTTCATCGAGATCGGCGGCGGCGATCACCTGCTTCATCAGGCGGATCTGGTCATCGGTGTCGAGAATGGTGAAATCGCTCTTCAGCCCGACAAGCTCCGCATGGCGGCGCAGGATTTTCGTGCCAATGGCGTGGAATGTGCCAAGCCACGGCATGCCTTCGGCGACATCGCCAACCAGCAGCGCAACGCGGTGCTTCATCTCGCGCGCCGCCTTGTTGGTGAAGGTCACGGCTAGAATATCGAACGGCCGCGCCTTTTGCGTCGCGATGATGTGGGCGATGCGGGTCGTGAGCACGCGCGTCTTGCCGGTGCCGGCGCCGGCGAGCACCAGCACCGGGCCGTCGGTCGCTTCCACCGCCTGCCGCTGTTCGGGGTTCAGCCCGTCGAGATAGCCCATGCGGGCCTGCTGGGCGGCGGCTGCGGCGCGGGCGGCCAGCCCGCCGGCGCGAGGCAAAACAGATTCCCCGCCGGCGCGAGGCAAAACAGATTCCCCGCCGGCGCGAGGCAAAACAGACTCCCCGCCGGCGCGAGGCGCAGGCTTGCTTGTTGCAGGCGCAGCTTTGTCCGGCCCCCATCCCGGCGGCAGATCGTCATCGTCAAAGGCAGCCAGAGGGTCAGACATCGCTCAGGGGTGGGTTCTACGGAACACGGGAAAGGAATCCGGCCCATGCGGGCCGCAAGGGGCGCGAATCCGCTACCCGCCTGCCTTACATAGGCGCTTGGCCGCGATGCCGCTACCAGCCTCTCAGTTCAACCGCTGACCCGCCCGCACCGGCTCATCCGCTGCGGCAGCGCCCTTGCGGAAGCTGATGACGCGGCCGACATCGGCCGGGCGCGGCAGGCGGCCATGCATGGCCTTCATCACCGCGAGATGGCCGAGAATATCCGGCGGGATCGGCGCCACCTTGCGGGTTGTCATGTCCACATGCAGCGTCAGATGCTCGCAGGTCGAGGACACCCAGCCTTCGGTCGCATGCCGCAGCGTCTGGAACAGGTGAATGCGCTTGTCGTCGAAATCCACAAGCTGCACGGTGACCCGCACCGGATCGCCGCGCGTCAGTTCGCGCAGGTAACGGATATGGCACTCCGCCGCGAAGGTGGAGGCGTGGCGGGTGGCGAGATAATCCGGTCCCAGCCCAAGCTGCGCATAAAGCTCGTCCAGCGCATGGTCGAACAGCACATGGTAATAGGCCATGTTGAGATGGCCGTTATAGTCAATCCAGGACTCCTCCACCCGCCTCGTTGAGGAGACGAAGGGCGCGAAGAAAAGGACAGGCTGCTCGGTCATTTCACATCTGCATGCGCCGCCGCAGCGGCATTCCCCACCGGCGATTGCGCGCAAGCCTGCGAACCGCCACAGTCCGCGCGCTGTGCTCCGTTGCGGTGGCCCGTACGGCGGACAGCCAAATGCTACGAAACATCGCTCAAATCACAAGCTGAATCTCGCAAAAGACCCATCATGGCCGAACATTTTGCTCCCCCGCCCTCGCTGAAGCGCCCGCCGCAGGCTGCGGTCGAGGCCGCTGTCGCTGAATTGCTGACGATTTTCGGCAACCGCTGCATCACCAGTCAGGCCGTGCGCGAGCAGCATGCCAACCATCTCACCTGGATACCGAACCAGCCGCCGGATGCGGTGGTGTTCCCCGAAAACACCGATGATGTCGTGGCCGCGATCAACGTGGCGAAGAAGCACAAGGTGCCGGTCATACCGTACGGCACCGGCACCTCGCTTGAGGGCCATATCAACGCGCCGCTCGGCGGCATTACCGTCGATCTGTCGATGATGAAGACGATCATCGCCGTGCATCCCGAGGATCTGACGGCGACAGTCGAACCCGGTGTCACGCGCAAGCAGCTCAACGAACATCTGCGCGATCAGGGCCTGATGTTCCCGATCGATCCCGGCGCGGACGCCTCCATCGGCGGCATGACCTCGACGCGCGCATCCGGCACCAATGCGGTCCGCTACGGCACGATGAAAGACAATGTGCTGAACCTCAAGGCCGTGCTGCCCAACGGCGAAATTCTCACTACCGCGCGCCGCGCGCGAAAGTCCTCCGCCGGTTACGATCTCACCCGCCTGTTTGTCGGTGCGGAAGGCACGCTGGGTTTGATCACCGAAATTACGGTGAAGCTGCACGGCATTCCCGAAGCGGTGTCAGCAGCAGTGTGTTCGTTTGCCACCATCCGCGATGCCTGCGACGCCACAATTTACGCGATGCAGTCCGGCCTGCCGATGGCGCGCATTGAACTGCTCGACGAATTGCAGGTGAAAGCGTGCAATGCCTATTCCAAACTGACGCTGCCGGAAACGCCGCTGCTGCTGGTCGAATTTCATGGCACCGAAAAAGGGCTGGCCGAACAGGTCGAGCGCTTCGCGGCGATTGCGAAAGAGTGCAATGGCGGCGAATTTCAATGGGCCAGCAAGGCGGAGGACCGCACGCGGCTTTGGCAGGCGCGGCACGATGTCTATTGGGCGACCATGGGCATCCGCCCCGGTGCGAAGGGCATCGCCACCGATGTCTGCGTGCCAATCTCGCGGCTGGCCGATTGCGTCGATGAAACCAAGCGCGATCTCGACGAGAGCGGGCTGATCGGCCCCATCGTCGGCCATGTCGGCGACGGCAATTTCCACGTCCAGCCGCTGGTGATGATGGATGATGAGGATGAGGTGGCGCGCGCCAAGGCGTTCCTCTCGCGTCTGTCAAAGCGGGCGATTGCGATGGACGGCACCTGCACCGGCGAGCACGGCGTCGGACAGGGCAAGATCGGCTATCTGGAAGCCGAACTCGGCATCGAGGCGTTGACCCTGATGCGCACCATCAAGCAGGCCGTCGATCCCGACAACATCATGAATCCCGGCAAGGTGTTCTTCCCGCTTTAAGGCGGGCCGGGAACGCTTGCCTGCAGCCGCAGGTTCTGGACGGACAGCGCGGCATCGGTCATTCAGGGCGCGGCCTGTCACCATGCCGCCCGATTGTTGGCTATGGTGCGCCGCGTTCCCGCCCACCCCGTCCCTGAACTGGCCTGCCTCCCTTGCGCGATATTCTGACCGGCCTTGCGATTCTGGTGATCCTGCTGCTCAGCGCTGTGGCGATTGCGCCGCATTTTATCGACTGGAGCCAGTATCGCGCGCAGATCGAGGATCGTGCCGGCACCGCCATCGGCAAGCCCGTGAAAATCACCGGCCCGGTCAATCTGCGATTGCTGCCCGCGCCGGTCCTGCGCATCGGTGAGTTCCGCATCGGCGGCGCGGAGGATCACATCTCCGCCACGGCCCGCAAGGCCAAGGTTGAACTGTCCGTCACCGCGCTGCTGCGCGGCGAATTTCGCATCACCGACGCCACGCTCGAAGAGCCGGTGCTGCATGTGCGCGCCGACCGGCCCGGCGCGGAGAACACCGTTGTTGTGCCGACGCTTCAGGATATTCCGCTCGCGGCCATCGATAATCTCACCATTGTCGAGGGCACGGTGCGGCACACGTCGCTCTCAGGCAAGCAATCGCAGCCCGTGCGCGGCAATTTCACGGTCGAGGCCGTATCGTTCAAGGGACCGTGGCGCGTGACGGGCCGTGTACCCGCCGATGACCGGTCCTATGATGTGCGTATAACCACAGGCACAGCGGATGCGCAGGCGCGTGTGCCGCTGAAAATCGCCATCGCTGATGCCGGCCTTGCTTTCATTGCCGACCTCGATGGCGTTGCCGCCGCCGATCCGAAAAAGCCCGGCGCATTGCCGAAAATCGAAGGCCGTGTAAATGCCTCCGGCACATTTGCATGGCCATTTGGAAAGCAGGCGGGCACGCAGCCCTGGCGCCTGCAGGCGCAAGGGTTCAGCACTGAGGCTGGATTCTCAGCCACGAGCCTCGAAATCGAAGCCGGCCCGGCAGAAACGCCGTTGCGCGCCGAAGGCAGCGGTGAACTCGCCATCGCCGAAGGGTGGGACGCACGCCTGGCGCTGAAGGCGCGCCCCTTTGACAGTGACAAGTTGCGCGCCGCGAACGAACCCGCGCGGACGATGCCGGCGCAGAGCGATATTGTCGCGATGATGGAACAGGCGCTGGTCGCCCCGCCCTTTCCTGTCACGCTGACGCTCGAAGGCGACAGCATCATCGCCAATGGCGAAGCGGTAGGCCCCTACCGCATGGACGCGCGGCTGACGCGCGGGCGATTCCGCATCGACCGGGCCGAAGCAGCGTTGCCGGGACAAGCGCGGCTCTCGGCCTCCGGCACGGCGGCCCTCGGCGGCTTGCCGCAGTTCGATGGCCGCGTGGCTTTGACCAGCAGCAATCCGGCCAAGACATGGAGCTGGTTCTCCGGCAGCACGTCCGATGCGGCGCAAGGCGCACGCTTCGCGCGTCTGCGCGACATCAAACTGGAAACGGGCCTTTCCGCGACCCCCGCAGTGGCGACCGCGCAGGATTTGAAAATCATCGTCGATGGCGCGACCGTGACCGGCGAAGCACGATACCGCTTCGCGCGCGACGGCAACCGTTCGCGGCTCGATGCGGCAATTGCAGCAGACACGCTCGATGTTGACCTCTTTCCGGCGCTGCAGTCCGCAGGCGGCAGTGGTGCAGGCGCTTCCGCTGGCCGCGATTACGCCCTGAACATCGACGCGAAAAATTTGACCGCGCGCAGTCTCGGCATCGAAAGCATCGGCGCGCTGGCGATCATCGTGCGCGCTGAAGAATCCGGCCTGCACATCGAACGCTTCGATCTGCGCGGCGGTGACGCCGCGCGCATTGCTGGTGCAGGAAAAATCGGCCCCGCTGGCGGGCGCATCGACAGCGTCATTGAAGCGGACAATGTTGCGCCGCTTTTGGTGGCGGCGCAGCGGCTTTTCCCGGCCTTGCAATGGACCGTGGATGCAGACCGTGCCCGCGCACTGAATCCCGTCCGCATGACTGTCAGCCTTGAGCAGGCCAGCGCCCGCGAGGACATGACAGCGACGGTGAAGGGCACCCTCGGCGCCACGGCTGTCGATGCAATGCTCGGCGGCCCCGCGCGCCGCCGTCCCAATGAAAGCTGGGATGTCGGCATCGAGCGCGGCACCGTACATATCGCCACGACCGATGCAGGGCGATTGCTGAAACAGGCCGGTGCCGCCATTGCCCCGCTGCCGGCGACCGTTGCACCCATTCCTGCGCGCATCACCATCCGCTCCGGCGCGCAGCATGTGGGCGGAACGGATTTCCGCAAGAAACCGGACTGGATATTTGAAGGCGACATGGGCGGTGTGGCTTTTTCTGCACGCGGCATCGCCACCGACGGCTATGTGCCGACCGGCAATGGGCCCTTCACGCTCGACAGCGCGGACGCTGCGCCACTGCTGCGCCTGCTCGGTGTCATCGAGACCTCCGCGCAGGAGAAAATTCCGCTCGGCCTGAAAGGTCATGCCGAATTCGGCCTTGGCGGCCTGCGTGCGCAGAATTTTTCTGGCATGGTCGGCGCAAAGACGCTGACCGGCGGCATGCTGCACTGGCCCTTTTTGCCGGATGCGAAATTGCGCGGCAATCTCGCCTTCCGCGATTTTTCGCTTGGCGATCTGACCGGCTTTTTGCTGGGACCAGAAGCCAGCAGCGGCACAGGCCTCTGGCCCTCCGGCCGCTTTGCACCGCCGCGCCGCCCGCTTGTCGATTTCGATGTGGAAGTCACCGCAGCGACCATGCCATTGGGCACGCTGACCACGGCGCGCAATGCCTCCATGCGCATCGCCTCCATGCCTGGCGGCATGCGCATGCCCGGATTCGGCGCGGATTTTGCCGGCGGACGGCTCGGCTTTCACATGACATTCCGGCAGGAAGGCACGCTGGTGTCGGCATCGGGCCGGATTGAAGCGACCGGCAATAGCCCGACGGCTTTCGGCATCCGCGCCATTGGCGGGCATTTCAACACGCTGATCGATGTCGCTGGCGTCGGCGAAAGCATCACGCAGATCATACAGAGCATCAGCGGCGCCGGACAGATCAGCACGCGCAACGCCAAAATTGAGTCACTCGATCCGGCTGCGGCGCAACGTGTTCTCACGCAGTTGCAAGGCAAGGATGCACCGAACGCTGCAGCATTGGCCGCGGCGATTGAACAGGAATTGCCGAAGGCCGCATGGACGCTTGGCAATGTCAGCCTGCCGCTCACCCTGACGCGCGGCATTGCGCGCA
>JBOFFO010000611.1:0-1810 GCA_051648665.1 Beijerinckiaceae bacterium
TTCGGTGCGCGCGATCATCTCAACTGGGCGCATGCGGAGCTGATCCGGCGTCACTGGAAGGGACAGTTCGTGCTCAAGGGCATCATGACGCGGGATGATGCGGTGCGCGCCCATGCGATCGGCGCAGACGCGATTATCCTGTCCAATCATGGCGGGCGGCAACTGGATTGCACGGTGTCACCGTTGCGCATCCTGCCGGAGGTCGCGGATGCGCTGAAAGGCAAGCTGCCGATCATGATCGACAGCGGTTTCAGGCGTGGGTCCGATGTGCTGAAGGCGCTGGCGCTGGGGGCTGATTTCGTTTTTGTCGGGCGGCCGTTTCTGTATGCGGCCGCGATTGGCGGGGAAGCGGGCGTGCGCCATTGCGCCCGCATCCTGCATGACGAAATTCACCGCAATATGGGTCTGCTCGGCATCAATACGCCGCAGGACATGAATGCGGAGTATTTATTTCCGCTGGAAGGTCAGAACGGCGTGAAGCGCGCATCGACCTCGTAAAGCGCGCCCGGGAATATCTGCCGGGCGAAGGTGATGGGATCATCGCTGCGCCATGTGCGCCGCTCGATGACAAGGCAGGCGTTGCTGCGCACAATAGCGAGATCGCGGGCGTCCTCGGCACTGGGATTCTGCGCATAAATGCGGTGACTCGCTTCCGACCACGGCACCTGCGCCAGCAGCCATGATCCCGGCGCTTCGGTATTGAAATCCACGCCGCGCGCATCCGGCACCACATCAAGATTGATCAGGCGATGCTCCAGCGCAAAGGGTTTTCCGTTGGCGCGGTGCAGGCAGCGCAACGCAAGTACATTGCACGGGGTCACGAGCGCCAGCGAATCCTGATCGGATTTTGTCGCCCGGCGTATCTGGCTTGTGAGGAGCGTCAGCGCATAGTCAAAGCCGCGCTTGCGCACATCGGCCGGAATATCCGGAATATGCAGCACGGCGGAATGGAAGCGCGGCTGCGCCACGAATGAACCGGCGCGGCGACGGCGTTCGATCAGTCCGGCATCCGACAGCGCGCTTAACGCCTTGTTCACGGTCATGCGCGCGCAGCCATAGGTCTGCATCAGCTCATGCTCGTAGGGAATGCGGTGTCCAGGCGGCCATGCGCCCGACACAATGGCATTTTCGATGTCGTGACGGATACGCGCATGCAGTGCATCCGATGCGGGCTGTTTCTTCGCCAGCATCATGCAGCGTCCATCATGCGGCGCATGGCAGCGCGATAATTCCTGGCTATGCGGTCGCGATCGCGGTGCTGGCCATCTGCGACAATTTTTTTGCCGTTCCGCCAGACCGTGTCGATCAGATCATGACGGGCAAAAATCAGCGCATCGATGATGGCGTCATCCCGGGCGGCGGAGAGCGCGGGGTGATCAGCTTTCAAGGTGATGAAATCCGCGCAGGCGCCTGCACGCAGGCCGGCGTCCGCCATGCCGCAGGCCTGAGCGCCGCCCTGTAATGCTGCATCGAACAAGGCACGGCCGGTGGATTGACCGGCCTGTTGCGCCATGACATTGCGCGCCCGCAAAGCGAGGCGTTGGCCATATTCGAGAATTTCAAGTTCGCCAGGCATCGACAGACGCACATTGGAATCGGAGCCGATACCGAAGCGCCCGCCCTGCGCACAAAAGGCCGGGGCGGGGAAAAAACCGTCACCGAGATTGGCTTCGGTGAGCGGACACAGGCCGGCAACCGCACCGCTGCGCGCCATATTCCGTGTTTCTGTTTCCGTCATATGCGTCGCATGGATGAGACACCAGCGCTGATCGACAGGGGCGTGATCGAGCAGCCATTCCACCGGGCGTTG
>JBOFFO010000612.1:0-5007 GCA_051648665.1 Beijerinckiaceae bacterium
ATCATCGAACAGATCGACGCTGCCGCTTGACCGCTGCGCCTTATCCCTTGAGTCCGCATGACCACGTTCTCACCTCGCGAAATCGTTTCAGAACTTGACCGCCACATCGTCGGCCAGCGCGACGCCAAGCGCGCTGTGGCCATCGCGCTGCGCAACCGCTGGCGGCGGCAACAGCTCACCGGCACGATGCGCGATGAGGTGTTGCCGAAAAATATTCTGATGATTGGCCCGACGGGCTGCGGCAAGACCGAGATTGCGCGCCGCCTCGCCAAGCTTGCCAACGCCCCATTCCTGAAGGTCGAGGCGACGAAATTCACCGAGGTCGGCTATGTGGGCCGCGATGTGGATTCGATCATCCGCGATCTTGTCGAGGTCGGCATCGCGCAGGTGCGCGAGGTGAAACGCGCTGCGGTGCAGGCGAAAGCTGAACTGGCGGCAGAGGAGCGGGTGCTCGATGCGCTCGTGGGCGCCAGCGCCTCGCCATCGACGCGCGATGCGTTCCGGCGAAAATTGCGCATGGGCGAGCTGAACGACAAGGAAGTCGAAATCGAGGTCAAGGATTCCGGCGGTGGCGGCTTACCGATGTTTGAACTGCCGGGCCAGCCCGGCGCTTCCATCGGCGCCATCGATATCGGCTCGATCTTCGGCAAATTCCAGAAGGGCAAGGTGCGCCGCATGACCGTGCAGGACGCGCACCAGCCGCTGATCAATGAGGAAGCCGACAAAATTCTCGATCAGGATGACATTGTGCAGGAGGCGCTGCGCGAGGTGCAGGACAACGGCATCGTCTTCATCGACGAGATCGACAAGATTTGTGCGCGCGAGGGCCGTAGCGGCGCGGATGTGTCGCGCGAGGGCGTGCAGCGCGACCTGCTGCCGCTGGTGGAAGGCACCACGGTCGCCACCAAGCATGGCACGGTGAAGACCGACCATATCCTGTTCATCGCATCGGGGGCATTCCATGTGGCCAAGCCGTCGGACCTGCTGCCGGAATTGCAGGGCCGTTTGCCGATCCGCGTCGAATTGCGCGCGCTGGATGAGGATGATTTCAAGCGCATCCTCACCGAAACGGAAGCAAGTCTCGTCAAGCAATCGGTGGCGCTGCTGGGCACCGAGGGCGTGAAACTGGATTTCAGCGATGACGCCATTGCCGCGATTGCCCGCATTGCCGTGCAAGTCAACAGCAACGTCGAGAATATCGGTGCGCGCCGGTTGCAGACCGTGCTGGAGCGCGTGCTTGACGATATATCTTACAGTGCCGCCGACCGCTCCGGCGAGACGCTGGCGATCACCGGCGATTATGTGACGCAGCAGGTGGGCGATCTCGCCAAGAACACGGACCTCAGCCGGTTCATTCTCTGATAGCGGTGCCCGTTCCCGCAGACGCTACGGAACGCATGGCCTGAGCTGTGCAGTCCTGCGGCAAGCTGTCATGCAGGCATGGGCATGCACGTGCGCCTGACGGTGTCTATATAGACTGCAATGGCCAGCGCACCGCCCCGCCCCCGTGAATCCCTGACCTTCGCCATTGAAGGCATGACCTGCGCTGCCTGCGTCGGACATGTGGAGCGCGCCATCCGCGCTGTTCCCGGTGTGGCCGAGGTGCGCGTGAATCTCGCGACGGAACGGGCGTCCGTGCACTTCAATGAACCGCCCGCAGACGCGGGAGCCGCTGTGGCCGAAGCCGTTGCAGCTTCAGGCTATGCAGCAACGCCCATTCGTTCAACTGTGCCGTCCGACGACCAGCACAGGCGGCAAGAGTCTTTCACGGCGGCCCTGCGCCAGCGGTTTTACATCGCCGCGGCGCTGACGCTGCCCGTATTCATCCTTGAAATGGGCGGCCACATCTTCCCGCCCTTTCACCACTGGCTGCTCGGCTTTGCGGGCGAGCAACCGCTGCGGCTTTTCCTGTTTGCGCTCACCACAGCCGTGATGATCGGCCCGGGCATAGGCTTCTACACCACCGGCATTCCGGCGCTGCTGCGCGGACGACCGGAGATGAATTCGCTGGTGGCGCTCGGCACGATCGCCGCGTGGGGATTTTCCACCGTCTCGACCTTCGCGCCGCACTGGCTGCCGGCGGGTACGGCACAGGTCTATTTCGAATCCGCCGCCGTGATTATCACGCTGATCCTGTTCGGGCGCTATCTGGAATCGATCAGCAAGGGCCGCACCAGCGACGCCATCCGCCATCTTGTCGCGCTGCAGCCGCAGACAGCGCTGGCGGAGCGCGACGGCGCTTTCACGGAAGTTTCCCTTGACGATGTACAGCCCGGGGACCGGCTGCGGGTGCTGCCGGGCGCGCGTGTGCCGGTGGATGGCGCGGTCATCGAAGGCGCGAGCCATGTGGATGAATCCATGCTCACGGGCGAAGCCTTGCCGGTGCGCAAGAGCACTGGCGGGCATGTCACCGGCGGCACGGTGAACACGGCTGGCAGCTTCATCATGCAGGCCGAACGGGTTGGCGCTGATACGGTGCTGGCCCGCATCATCGCGATGGTGGAGCAGGCGCAAGGGGCGAAACTGCCGATTCAGGCGCTGGCTGACCGCATTACTGCGATCTTCGTCCCTGCCGTGCTGGGCATCGCTGCCCTGACCTTCTCGGCCTGGATGCTGCTGGGCCCGCCGCCGGCGCTCGGCCTCGCGCTGGTCAATGCCGTGGCCGTGCTGATCATCGCCTGCCCCTGTGCGATGGGGCTGGCGACACCGGCTTCCATCATGGTCGGCACTGGACGCGCGGCGGAACTGGGCGTGCTGTTCCGGCGCGGCGAGGCGTTGCAGACCCTGCGCGATGTGAAGCAGATCGCCTTCGACAAGACCGGCACGCTGACCGAGGGCGAACCGGCGCTGACCGATTTCATTCTCGCCGGCGGATTTTCGCGCGCCACACTGCTGCAACAGATCGCCTCCATCGAAGCCCTGTCCGAACATCCCATCGCGCAGGCCATTGGCCGGGCCGCCGATGCTGATGGCGTGATCCGCCTGCCGGTGACCGATTTTCAGGCCCGGCCCGGCTTCGGCGTCAGCGGCGTGGTGGAGGGCGAGCGCATCACCATCGGGGCCGCCCGCGCGATGGAGCAATTTGCCTTCGACCTCTCGCCGTTCGCCGTGCAGGCGCAGCGGCTGGCGGATGAAGGCAAGACACCGCTCTATGCGGCGGTGGATGGCCGGCTGGCCGCGCTCATCGCGGTCGCCGATCCGATCAAGCCCTCGGCGCGCGCCGCCGTCTCAGCGCTGCATAAACTCGGTCTGACCGTGACCATGATTTCCGGCGACGCGCAGCGCACGGCGGACGCCGTGGCCCGCCAGCTCGGCATCGACCGCGTGTTCGGCGAGACGCTGCCGGAGGGCAAGCTGGCGCATCTGCAACGCATCCGCGCCGAGGGCGGGCCGGTGGCCTTTGTCGGCGATGGCATCAATGACGCGCCGGCGCTGGCGGAAGCCGATGTCGGCATCGCCATTGGCGCGGGCACCGACATCGCCATTGAAAGCGCCGATGTGGTGCTGATGGGCGACGATCTTTCCAGTGTCGTCAACGCCATCGCGCTGTCGCAGGCGACAATGCGCAATATCGAGCAGAATCTGTTCTGGGCCTTCGCCTATAACATCGCGCTCATTCCCGTGGCGGCCGGCGCGCTCTACCCGCTGTGGGGCATGCTGCTGTCGCCGATGCTGGCGGCGGGCGCCATGGCGCTGTCCAGCGTTTTCGTTCTCACCAATGCGCTGCGGCTGAGACGGTGGGTGGCGGGTTGAAAATTCCGCCAAACCGGCTAGATTAGCCAGACCTAGCCAAGGAGGCGCGGATGGGCATCGTGAACATGCTGGATGCGAAATCCAATCTGTCGCGCCTGGTTGAGCAGGTTGAGAGCGGGCAGGAGAAAGAAATCATTATCGCCCGCAACGGCAAGCCTGCAGCGCGGCTGGTTCCGCTTGCGCCGCCAAGCAAACCGAAACGGAAATTGGGGCTGCTCGCCGGGCGCTATCCTGATTTCACGCTGGAAGAATTCGATCAGGCGAACGCCGACATTATCGCTCTGTTCGGCGGGGCGCAGAAGCCGCCACGGCGGCGCGCCCGCCCATGAGGATTTTGCTCGATACGCATATCGCGCTGTGGTCTGTTATCAATCCGAAGCGGCTGGACGCGGGCACACGCAGCCTTCTTGCTACGGATGCCGAAAGCGTTTTTGTCTCTGCCGTCAGCATTTGGGAAATCGCCATCAAGCGCTCTCTGCCGAAACGCGCGGGCAGGCCCGTGATTTCTGCGGAGGAAGCCGCCCGCGCCTTTCGTGAAGCCGGTTATTCCAGTCTCGCCATCACGCCCGGCCATGCCGCAGCGGTCGAATCCCTGCCCATGATTCACGCCGACCCTTTCGACCGCATGCTTGTGGCGCAGGCGCTGTCAGAGCCATTGCGGCTGGTGACGGCGGACAAGATCGTCGCCAAATACAGCGAGACGATCATCATGGTGCGATAATCACATCCCGCCCAGATGCTCCGCCACGGTGAAAATATCCTTGTCGCCGCGGCCGCAGAGATTCATCACCATGAGATGATCCTTCGGCAGTTTCGGCGCGCGCTTGATCACTTCGGCGATGGCGTGGGACGGTTCGAGCGCCGGAATAATCCCTTCCAGTGCGCAGCACAGCTTGAAGCCTTCCAGCGCCTCGTCATCGGTGGCTGAGGTATATTGAACGCGCTTGATGGAATGCAGCCAGGAATGTTCCGGCCCGATGCCGGGATAATCGAGGCCGGCGGAAATGGAATGGGCGTCCTGAATCTGGCCGTCCTCATTCATCAGCAGATAGGTGCGATTGCCATGCAGCACGCCGGGGCGGCCGCCGGCGATGGAGGCGGCGTGCAATTGCGTGAGGCCATGGCCCGCCGCCTCGACGCCGATGATCTCGACGCTCTCGTCATCAAGGAACGGGTGGAACAGGCCCATGGCGTTTGACCCGCCGCCGATGGCGGCGACAAGCGAATCCGGCAGACGGCCTTCGGCGGCCTGCA
>JBOFFO010000613.1:0-1539 GCA_051648665.1 Beijerinckiaceae bacterium
AGGTGTTCGCCGGTCATGCGCCTGTGATGACCACGGTCAATGCCGGTGTGCTGAAGGTGAATGGCGGCAATGGCCCGCAGCGCGTGTTCGTGCGCGGCGGCTTTGCCGATGTGAATGCGTCGGGCCTCACCATCCTTGCTGAGACCGCTGTCGATCTGGCCGATGTGAAGGCCGATGATGTGGCCAAGCAGATCAAGGACGCGCAGGAAGATGTGGCTGACGCCAAGTCGGACGACGCGCGCGCCAAGGCGCAAGCGAAGCTCGACGGGCTTCAGGCCCTGATGCGCGCTGTCGCCAACTGAGTCTACTTCGATAAAATAAAAAGGGCCGCCGATGCGGCCCTTTTTTTATTGTGCAAAGCGAGCGATGCCGTCGCACGCGTTTACAGTAATTCCGGCTCAGAATTTCGCCGTCAGCGACAGCCGGCCAGCATGGCGCGAGCCGCCGCCATTGACCGCGAGCGCGCCGCGATAATCGACGCCAACTGAAATATTTTGCGCAATGCTGCCTTCGATGCCAGCGCCGATCACGACCGCACCGGAGGGCATGCTGTAGGTCACGGGCGCCAGCACGGAGGGCGAACCGACGAAACTCGATGAGACGCTGCGCCCGCTGCGTGCGAGCGCATGGGCATAGCCGAGCGTGATATGCCCCATCAGGTTCTGGCCGAGCGCAACATCGGCCCGCAGGGCGGCCATGCCGTAGGTCGCGGTGACGGTACGGCCCCGGATCTGCACCTGCGCGGCCGGGCTTGCGCCCTCGCTCAGGGTATCGATGGACGAGGACACGCTTTCCAGCCGCGCGAAAGGCGACAGCGACAGGGTCTGGCTCAGCTTGATGGCATAGCCGCCTTCGATAGAGCCTGAGACGGTGGTCGCGCCCGTGCTGCCGCGCGCGGCTGCGCCGAAGAAGCTCACGGGCCGGCGCAGGTTATAATGATCGCGCGCAGCGCCAATCGCGCCATTGACGAAGAAGCCGCCGGGATGGGTCCAGCCGAGATAGAGGTCACCGGAATAGGCGGTGATCTTGCCATTCGCGCCGGCGGTTGAGGCGTCACCTTGCGTGTAGTGCAGGGCGAAACCGCCGCGCACATCGCTGGTCAGCTGCCTATCAACAAGGATGCGGACGCTGCCGCCGCTCAGCCTGCCGCCGAAGGGATTGCCGGTCATGCCCTCAGCATAGATCGTGGCATCATTCGTGCCTACGGCATTGCCACCCAGCAGGCGCTGCCGGGCCTGCACGGCCTGCAGCCGGTCCAGCGTCGTCCGCTGTGCGTCGAGCCGCAGTTCGCTGCCGAGCGCCATCAGGCGGCCGTAGGCCGGGAACGCCCCGGTGGCGGCGAGATAGCTCTGGGCAAGGCGGGCGACGAGCGCGTGCCCGGCCGCCGTGGGGTGAACCGTATCCCAGAAGAGATAGCCGGCCTGCGCTGCCGCACCGCCGCCGATGCAGGCGGGCGTGGTGACGCAGGCGGCGGTGACATTGGTGAAGCCATAGGCGGAGGGGTTGGCGGTGACGGCGGCGAACGCCTTGTTCACATCG
>JBOFFO010000614.1:0-1713 GCA_051648665.1 Beijerinckiaceae bacterium
AAAAATACGCCGATGCCATGACCGCGCTCTCAAAGCTGCGCGGGCCTGTCGATGCGTTCTTTGAGCATGTGCAGGTCAATGCGGATGACAAGAATATCCGTGCGAACCGGCTGCGGCTGCTGAACCAGTTGCGCCGCGCCACTTCGGCGGTGGCGGATTTCTCAAAAATCGCGGGGTGAAGCGCAGCCTCACAGCGCCCGCATCACCATGTCCTGCAATGCACCGGCGGCGGTTTCGCCCGTGCTGCGCGCGACCTCGCGGCCATTTTTGAACACGAGCAGGGTTGACTGCGCGGTCACGCGATAGCGCCGGCGGAAATCTCCATCGCGATCGAAATCGACGCGAACAAAAGGCAGGGCGCGAATGGCGGGATCGACAAGCAGCGTTTTCAGCCGCGCCTCCTGCATGCGGCAGGCCGAGCACCATTCCGCATGCACATGCACGATAAAGCTGCGCCGCGCAGCCAGCAGCCGCTCAAAGGCTTGGGGCGAATAATCATCATAGAGAGTCGCGCCGATCAGCCGCCGCCCGGTGGGAGCAGGACTTTGCGCGCGGGCGGCGCAGGGCAGCGCCACAAGTGCGGCTGCAAGGAATCGGCGGTTGATCATGGCCATAAGTCTAACACGATGTATGCGCGTGAATGAACCGGCGCTGAACCCGGCCTGCGGCCAAAGGCGCACGGGGTGCGGCCAAAGCCAGCGTTGAAACAGGGACGGTTTTCCGGCAAACAGCCCCGGCCTTTCGCACGTGCGAAATCGGCCAACGGCGGCGAGCAGGAGTGTGGATCATGGCACAGTGGGTATACACCTTCGGCGACGGCAAGGCCGAAGGCCAGGCGGGCATGAAAAACCTGCTCGGCGGCAAGGGCGCCAACCTCGCGGAGATGTCGAACCTCGGCTTGCCCGTGCCGCCCGGCTTCACCATCACCACCGAGGTCTGCACCTATTTTTATGACAACGGCAAAACCTACCCGCCGGAATTGACGGCGCAGGTCGATGCGGCACTGGCCACGGTCGGCAAGCTGACCGGCCGCGTGTTTGGCGATGCGGCCAATCCGCTGCTTGTCTCCGTCCGCTCCGGCGCGCGCGCCTCGATGCCTGGCATGATGGATACGGTGCTCAATCTGGGCCTCAATGACGCAACGGTCGAGGCGCTGGCGAAACAGGCCGGCGATCGCCGCTTCGCGCTCGATTCCTACCGCCGCTTCATCACCATGTACTCGGACGTGGTGCTCGGCGTGGAGCATCATCATTTCGAGGATATTCTTGAGGATCATAAATCCCGCAGGAATTACCATCTCGATACCGATCTCACCGCCGATGATTGGGCGCAGGTGATCGAGCAATACAAGAAGGCGGTGAAGCGCGAACTGGGCAAGGATTTCCCGCAGGACCCGCGCGAGCAGCTGTGGGGCGCCATCGGCGCGGTGTTCGGTTCCTGGATGAATGCGCGCGCCAACAAATACCGCGAGCTGAACAACATCCCCGCGAGCTGGGGCACGGCGGTCAATGTGCAGGCCATGGTGTTCGGCAATCTCGGCGAAACATCGGCGACAGGCGTTGCCTTCACGCGCAACCCCTCCACCGGCGCGAAGGAATTGTATGGCGAGTTTCTGATCAACGCGCAGGGCGAGGATGTCGTGGCCGGCATCCGCACGCCGCAGAACATCACCGAGCGGGCGCGGATCGAGGCCGCCTCCGGGGCGCCATCGCT
>JBOFFO010000615.1:0-1663 GCA_051648665.1 Beijerinckiaceae bacterium
ACCGATGGTTGCCTGATCATCAATGAGCGCAAGATCAATGCGGACGGCTCGGCGGATGTGACCAGTTTCCGCATTTGCGAATAAAGCCAATTTCAGAGAAGTGCCGGCGCTGTTCCAGCAGCCGGTGAAAGGCGCGGCGGGACTTCGCCGCGCTTTTGTTTTGGCGCATGGCGATTGTGCGCCATAAAAAAGGCCTGCAATCGCAGGCCTTTTTGATCTTGCAACTTAATGACGCGGTGCGCGCTTCTTCAAGCGGCCGTCGGCTTGTTGTCGACGCGCTCGGTGATGCGGGCGGATTTGCCGCGGCGGTCACGCAGGTAATACAGCTTGGCGCGGCGGACCTTGCCCTTGCGCACGAGCTTGATGGAATCGATGTTCGGCGAATAGAGCGGAAACACGCGTTCGACGCCCTCGCCATAGGAAATCTTGCGGACGGTGAAGCTCTCATTGAGGCCGCCGCCGTTGCGGGCGATGCAGACGCCCTCATAGGCCTGCACGCGGCTGCGCTCGCCTTCCTTGACCTTGACGTTCACGATCACCGTGTCGCCGGGCTGGAACTTCGGAATGGTCTTGCCTTCGCTGAGCTTCTTGATCTGCTCGGCATCAATCTGCTGGATGATATCCATCGGTCTGGTCCTTGTCGCCGGTGGGGGTGGACCCCCGCGTTTGGCGTCGCTGTTGTGAGTTGAGGCCGCGCCTATACAGGAGCGGCCTTGATCTGTCGATTCCGGATCAAAGTGATTTTACGAGAACCGGAACACGAAGGGCTGGCCGCCGATGGTGCCTGTGCCGGTGCCGCGCCTCCCGGTGGCGACAAAGCCGAAGGGGCCGGTGCGGCCATCGTTGCAAGTGAACGTGCCTTTCCCCTCATGCGGGGCGGTATAAACGAAATCGCCCTGGCAGCTCGTGCCCCGGCTCGACGCGATGCTGACCATGCCGCCGCCATCAATTTCACGGAAGCTGACCCCGTGGAAAACTTCCCGCCCACCCTGCACCACGCCATCGACCTGACGGACGGCGCAGGCGGTGAGGGTGAAGGCGGCGATAACGAGAAATGCGCGGACGAGGATCATGGCAGGCTCCTGCTGGAATGTTTGAACGCTGTTCATTTGATCGTGAACTATGTTCAAACTTTGGCCGGAGCGGTGCGGATTCGGGAAATCTCAGCGCCTAATCTGTGGAATTGGTCCGCCGCCAGAGACCCACCGAACCGGCTGCGCCTGACGGGACCACGCCCATGCTGCGTGGCGGGGTCAGCCTGCGTCCGCGCTCTCTCCAGGTTGCGCAGGCCAGCGCAATGCCGGGATCAGCCCGTTTTCGCCCAGAGCTTGTCCGTGAGCCGTCCGACCCGCGCGCCAATCGCCTCGGCGGCGGCGAGCGCCACGTCCTCGCGGAACCGGCTGGCGATGAGCTGCACACCGATGGGCCGGCCCTCATGCAGACCCGTGGGGGTCACCACGCAGGGCAGGCCCAGCGTGTTCAGCCCGGTCTGGAAGATGAAAGTCTCGAACACCTTCTTCACCGCCGGCCCGTCGCCGAGGTCGCCGTCGGGGGCGAGGCTCGGCACCAGCGCCAGCGGCGAGAGGATGACCGGAAACTCCTCCAGCATCAGCAGCCACTGGCGGATGATGCCGGTGCGCGCGGCAGCGGCGGATGCATAATC
>JBOFFO010000616.1:0-3754 GCA_051648665.1 Beijerinckiaceae bacterium
CGTAAACAGGAGACCAAGCACGAGTCCGGCCACCGGTCCGACAATCTGGGCCACGGTGTAACAGAACACATCGCCGCCGGCGCGCGCGCGCTCGGAAAAATGCTGGAGCAGCGAACGTGTCACAATAAACACTGCCGCCATCGCCAGAAGTAGCGCATCCGGCTTTTCGCTGAGCCACGGCAACAGCACGAGCACGAAGGCGGTCTGCACGAGGATCGACACATAGAGAATGGTTGTTTCCGTGCGCTCGAACCGCGCCCGATGTTCGCCTGCATCAAATGCATCGCGGTAACGCAGCACGGTCAGCGACCACCAGCTCAGACCGAAATAAAAGGCCAGCTCCTGAAATGCCATGATGAACATCAGCACGCCGTAAGGTCCGGGCGGCATGACATGCGTCCACGCCACCGCCGCCACAAACAGGAACAGCGGCCCGAGCAGTTGCGCGGGCATATACAAAAGGGTCTGACGCAGAAGCATGCTTGCCCCTACTGCTTTTTTGGTCACATTGCGAGCAATGGATCATGAAACGGTGAACGCAAAAGGATTAACCGCCATCCGCTGGCCCGTGATCGATGTGGCGCGCGGCATCGCGCTGGTCGCAATGGCGATTTACCATTTTACCTGGGATTTAAGCTTCTTTCGTTACATTCACCCGCAGACCGCCCTGCAACCGGGCTGGGCCTGGTTCGCCAAGGCCATCGCGGCCAGTTTTCTGTGTCTGGCGGGCGTCAGCTTCGCGCTGCAGGCGCGCAGCGGTTTCAACGGCACGGCCTATCTGAAACGGCTGGCGATGATCAGCCTCGCAGCGATTGCCGTGACGGTGACAACATGGTTCGCGATGCCGCACGCGCCGGTGCTGTTCGGCATTCTGCATTGCATCGCCGCCGCGAGCCTTCTGATCCTGCCCTTTCTGCGCCTGCCGCCGCTCTTTGCGCTGGCGGCGGGGGCGCTGTTTTTTATTCTGCCGCCGCTGCTGCAGTCACCCGCATTTGATGGCGCGGCCTTCGCGTGGCTGGGCCTGAATGTGACGCCCTACGCGGCGGTCGATCATGTGCCGGTGCTGCCCTGGGCGGGCTGGACCTTTCTGGGGTTTGGCCTGATGCGTCTGCTGCTGACTCTTGCCATGGCAAGCGCATGGCGTGACAGGCTGGCACGCTGGCGGATCAACACTTCAGCCACACGCGCATTGGCTCTCGCCGGCCGTCACAGCCTCGCGGTCTATCTGCTGCATCAGCCCATTTTTATTGCGGTGCTGTGGCTATTCGCGCCGGATGCGCGGGCGCAGGATATTCGCACCGGATGCGAACAGAGCTGCGTCGCGCGCGGTGACGCGGTGAATGCCTGTGCGGCATCCTGCGCCTGCATGATCCGGGAATTGCAGGCGCGCCCGGTTTGGAACAATATTCTCGCCAACCGCATCACGGCGGATGACCAGCGCAGCATCGACGCCATCGGTGCGCAGTGCCGCCGCTCGCCTTGACTTTATAACGCCACAGGAATCGACTTCTCTCTGAACTGCCATCGGCGCAAACTCAGAATTAGGAGCTTTATCATGAATCGCAGACATCTTCTTGCCGCGTTGCTTGGTCTTGCAGCGGCGGCCTCCGTGTCGCAGGTCGAGGCGGCGCCATTGCAGACAGCGGTCAATGCCGTTGCGCCAGATGATGCCTTGCTGACGCCGGTGCGGCGCGGCGGGCGCGGTCGTGGCCGGGGCGGCGGACGGGGCCGGCGCGTGGGCTGGTATCGCGGCCGCGGACGGGCGTGGGGGCGCCGCCGCCGCTTCGGCTGGTAAATCACCGGCGGCCTATTGCCCGTGCTTCGCAGAACAGTGCGCGCCGACTGCGGCGCGCATTTTTTGTGCAGTGCAAGAGATATGCGCTGTGCCGCGCATTCATAGCGCAATGCAGTGCGTCATGCTGATCCTTGCTTGACTTGCCCCATGACACCCGGAAGCATGCGGCCCGATGACAAGTCCGCGCAGAAAGCGCGGCGCAATAATCCGTGGGAGGATTTCATGACGCATTTCGATCGCAGGCAGTGGCTTGCCCTGAGCGCCGCCGGCGCGGCAGGCACAATGCTCGGCGCGCAGGGAGCGCGGGCACAGGCGGCATGGCCGAACCGGCCTGTCACCGTGGTGTGCCCGTGGGGCGCGGGCGGCGGCACGGACCAGACCGCTCGGATCGTCGCCTCGCTGCTCGAGCGCGAACTCAAGCAGCCCTTCAATGTCGTGAACCGCACCGGCGGCTCCGGCGTCGTCGGCCATCAGGCCATCGCGGGCGCTGCGCCTGATGGTTACACCATCGGCATGGTCACCGTCGAAATCACGATGATGCACCATCAGGGTCTCACCGACCTGAAATCGACGAGCTACACGCCGCTGGCGCTGATGAATGAGGATCCGCCCGGCGTGCAGGTGAACGCCGCGTCGCCCTACAAGACTGTCAAGGAACTGGCCGACGCCATCAAGGCGGCGCCCGCCGGAAAATTCAAGGCGTCCGGAACCGGACAGGGCGGCATCTGGCACCTCGCGCTTGTGGGCTGGCTGCAGGCGATGGGGCTGAAGCCCGATCATGTCGCATGGGTGCCCTCGAACGGCGCTGCGCCGGCGATGCAGGATCTCGCCGCCGGCGGCATCGACATCGTCACCTGTTCGGTGCCGGAAGCCCGCGCGATGATCGATGCGGGCAAGGCAAAAAGCCTTGCGGTCATGGCCAGCGCGCGCAACCCGCAATTCAAGGATGTGCCGACGCTGAATGAAGCGCTCGGCATCAATTATTCCGTCGGCGCATGGCGCGGCATCGCAGCCCCCAAGGGCCTGCCAGCGGATATTCAGGCCACGCTCGTGGCGGCGCTCAAGAAGGTCTATGAATCGAAGGATTTTCAGGACTTCATGAATGCGCGCGGCTTCGGCATGAAATTCGCCGATCCCGCCGGGTTCGCTGCGTTCATGGCGGATGGCGATGCGAAAATGGCAACCGCGATGGCGGCGGCAGGTTTGAAGAAAACCTGACCCGCAGACCTCAATACCACCGGCATGGGTGCCGCAGCGCGCCCATGCGGGCGGTCTGCGCGGTTCAGCCTATCCGCCTCACTCTCCTTTCGCCTCCTCTCTCCCTCCCTGCCCGGGCCATCACTGCCGTGAAATTGTCTGACCGGTTTACCGGGATTTTTCTTGTGCTGCTCGGCATCGCCGCCTTTTATGGCGGATCACGCTTGCCGCCGGTGCCGGGCCAACAGGTTGGTCCCAGTGTTTTTCCGATGGTTGTCGGTGCGGGACTTGTGCTGATGGGTGCGCTCATCGCCTTCGGCATCGGGCACCGCTTTGAAGAAGAAGCAGAAGCCGAACTGGCGCGCTTCAGCACTGAAGATGGGCCTGTGGCAGAGCCGGAACCGGCGCCGGCGTGGCTGGCGTGGCTGCCGCCGGCGCTGCTCGTGTTCTATTTTTTCGTCTCGGAAAAACTTGGCTTCACGCTGACGGCCGCAATCATGATTGCGGTGACCGCGTTTGCCTTCAATGCACCGCGCCGCTGGATCTTGCCGGTCGCCATCGGTGGTGCATTGGCGATCCATGTGGTTTTTCTCAAAGGGCTGCGCGTGCCGCTGGCGCCCGGCCTTCTGCCGCTGCCGTGGTGATGTGATGCAAACGATCGGCGCGGCGTTTCAACTGGTTTTCTCCACCGATGTGCTGCTGGCGATGTTCGCATCGGCAATTTACGGGCTGATTGTCGGCGCGCTGCCCGGCCTGACCGCG
>JBOFFO010000617.1:0-5370 GCA_051648665.1 Beijerinckiaceae bacterium
GAACTCTGGCCAAAATAATGCATGGGCACCATCAGAGGTGCATTGATCTGCTTCAAAACACCGATCATGCCGTCGATATTGAGGGTCCAGCTTCCATCAATCGGAACCAGGACAACATCAATCTTGCCCAATTCCTTGAGTTGTTCGGCACTGAGCCCATGATGCAAGTGCCCAAGATGGGCAATGCACAGCCCCGCCATCTGGAAAATGAAGATGGAGTTGCCGTAATAATCCGTGCGCCCATCCATATCGCGGATATTGGTGGGCACATTGCGGACCGTGACATCGCCGATGGAAACATCATGGCGTGCCGCACCGCCACCATCGGCCCAGCCCCGCAGAACATGCTTGATGGAAGGGTCCGGCGCTAACGTGAAATGCGTGGAATGCGCCCGGTTCATCGTCGCCACTTCGGGAATAATCGCTGGCCGGACGTAGTCGTTGTAGTCCGTCGCCATCGTCACGCCGCCCGGACTTTCGATCAGGAAGGTCGAATGGCCGATGAAGCTGATCGCGGTCTTGCCCGCAGCAGCGAGATGAAAGGCGGCAGGCACCAGCAGGGGCTGGGCGCGCGCAACTGGCCCCAGACAGCGCTCGTCTGCGCTCGCGGCACTGCCGCACACCGGGCCTAGCAACGCAAGCAACAGCAAGAGGCGCTTCATGTCCGCTCAGCTCCATCACCGCGGAGCGAGCATATCCAGAATCGAAACCGGCGCGAGAGGGCTTGGCGACTTTGTGAAGTGGCGCATCCATGCTTGCCATATCCATGGCTTTCGCGTGAAATTGCCCAAGAAATCCGTGAGGCTATGATGAATACACCTTCTCTGTTGCGCAGCTTTCTGGCCGGGGCGATGGCGGTGCTGGTGTTTCATCAGGCGACCCTGCTCGCGTTGAAGCTCCTCGCCATCCTGCCTGCGGCCAACCCGTGGAACCTGGCACCCGGCCCCTTTGGCATCGTCCCGGTGCTATTGAATGCGATGTTCTGGGGCGGCCTGTGGGGGATTGTTCTTGGCCTGCTCTGGCAGCGCATACCGGGAATGGATCCGTGGTTACGCGGTCCGCTCGCCGGGATCATAGGCCCTGCCCTCGTCGGTGGATGGATTGTGCTGCCCTTGATCCGCAATGCGCCACTTTTCGCCGGCGGTGACGCGAAGCGTCTCGCCATCAGCGCGATCATCCACGCCATGTTCGGCCTCGGCTTTGCGCTGTTCTGGCTATGGCTGCGGCCATCCCGCCGCTAAAATTGCGCCAACTCACAAGCGCCGCAATGCCACCTCTTCAATGGCGTGCAACGGGCCTTTCTTCAGGATCAGGCTGGCGCGCGGCCGGGTTGGCAGTATATTTTCCCTCAGATTGACCAGATTGATCTGGCTCCACAGGTTTTCGGCTGTCTCCAACGCCTGTGTTTCGGTCAACTCCGCATATTTGCGAAAAAATGACCGGGGGTCTCGAAAGGCGGTTTCACGCAAGCGCATGAACCGGGTGATGTACCAATGGTGCAGGAGTGTTTCCTCGGCATCGAGATAGACCGAAAAATCGAAAAAATCCGAGACAAAGGGAATGGCCTTGCCATCGCGCGGCAGCGGCGCGGGCTGCAGCACGTTTAGCCCTTCCACGATGAGAATATCAGGCCTGTCGATCACAACCCCGTCGCCCGGCACGACATCGTAGACGAGGTGCGAATATACCGGCGCGCGGATATGCCGCTTGCCGGCCTTGATGTCGGCCATAAACCGCAACAGAGCCGAGCCGTCATAGCTTTCCGGAAAACCCTTGCGCTGCATCAGACCGTTTTTGGCCAGCTCGGCATTGGGCAGCAGAAAACCATCGGTCGTCACCAGATCGACCTTCGGCGTATTCGGCCACCGCGCCAGCAAGGCCTGCAGCACGCGTGCCGTGGTCGATTTGCCGACCGCCACCGAGCCGGCAACACCGATGATGTAGGGAACCTTGACCTCTTCCTCGGCCAACAGGAAGCGCTGCGTCGCCTTGAACAACCCCTGCGTGGCAGCGACGTAGAGCGACAGCAGGCGCGACAGCGGCAGATAGATCGCCGCGACCTCTTCCAGCGACATCGGATCGTTCAGCGACTGGAGGCGGATGACCTCGTCAGCCGTCAGAGTCATGGGCTGGTCAGCACGCAACTTCGCCCATTCCGCACGGGTGAAAATGCGGTAAGGCGCGATGTCACCGTTTGCCGGAATGTCGATCCGCTGATCCATCCTGCTCCCTTGCCCTAGCCGCCCGGAGGGCGCGTAGCCTTTTCGGCCAGCCCCGACTGAGACGTGCGGCGCTCCAGTTCCGCCATGACTTCCTGCACCGGCACCCCTCGGACGCGCAAGACGACCAAGAGATGATACAGAAGATCGGCGCTTTCAGCGGTTAATGCCTTCCGATCCCCCTCGACGGCGGCAATGACTGTTTCAACCGCCTCCTCACCGAGCTTCTTGGCGGCGCGGGCAGGGCCACCCACCAACAGTTTGGCCGTCCAGGATACATCCGGCGACGCCGTCGCCCTGGATGCAACAATGGCTTCGAGATCGGTCAGCGAAAAACTCATGCCGTTGCCCTCCGCACAGGAACGCCGGCGGCCGCCATTGCATCCTTGGTCTGGCCGATGGTGAAGGTACCGAAATGGAAAATCGAGGCTGCGAGCACGGCGCTGGCATGCCCTTCGACGACACCGTCGATCATGTCCTGCAACGTGCCGACACCTCCGGATGCGACGACCGGAACAGTCACAGCGTCAGCAATGGCGCGCGTCAGCGCCAGATCGTAACCTGACTTGGTGCCGTCCCTGTCCATTGAGGTCACGAGCAGTTCGCCTGCGCCCAGATCGGCGACCTCGCGCGCGTAAGCAACGGCATCAAGCCCGGTCTGCTTGCGGCCGCCATGGGTGAAAATTTCCCAGCGCGCTGTTTCGCCAGGCGCCGAGACGCGCTTGGCGTCAATGGCTACGACAATGCACTGCGCGCCAAATTTCTGGGCCGCATGCCCCACAAAGCTGCGATTATTCACCGCTGCGGTGTTGATCGACACCTTGTCTGCGCCAGCGAGTAAAAGCTGGCGAATATCATCAACGGTGCGAACGCCGCCGCCCACGGTGAGCGGCATAAAGCAGGCTTCCGCTGTCCGTGTCACGACATCGAAGAGAATGCCACGATCCTCATGGCTGGCAGTGATATCAAGAAATGTCAGCTCGTCAGCGCCAGCGGCATCGTAGGCCATCGCGGACTGAACAGGATCGCCGGCATCGATCAGATCGACGAACTGCACGCCTTTCACGACGCGGCCATCTTTGACATCAAGGCAGGGTATCACGCGGATTTTTAGCATGGCTTAAGCCGGCACCAGAATGGATCGTAGCGGCAGCAACTTTTTCGTCTCGTCATCGAACAAATGGTAATGGGCCATGATGGCCTGAACCAGCCCTTCAAAATCGAGCAATTTCAGCGGAATCGGCGCACGCTCCGCTTCAAACTCCGCCTCGCGTGAAAAGCCGCCGGTGCTGACATACAAGCCCTTGTCACGAACATGGCGGCCGCCGAGGAAACTGCGAATTTCCGGCGCACCCATCTTGCCCCGCCGGTGCTTGACCTCGACGATAATGCGCGGCTCCTGAAATCCGAAGCCATCAGGCGAAGCAATAATATCCTTGCCCTTGTCCGGGCCGGGCGGCGACACTTCGGTCTTGTATCCCATTGCACGCAGCAATCCGGCGACGAGATTTTGCATGTCGCTCCAACTCAACGCGGCGATGCGGTCGGCAATCGCATCCATCGCCGGCTGCTGCAGACTGTCAGCGGTGATTTCAGGAACCGTCGGGATCAAATCCTGCTTTTGCCGATTCCCTTGCACAACCGGAGTCGGCTCCGTGCGCCACAACTCAGCCGCTACATCGTCAGAAACCAAAAACAGGGTGAGCGTTGAGCCGAGCTGGTTGCGCGCCTGCTGCGAGAGATCATCACGGCTTTTTTCATGCTGCCAGCGCACGCGGCGCTGGTTGCGCAACACCTCGTCATCGGCATCCTGATGATATTCATACTCACCGGCGATTATTCCACAAGCGTAACGGCGTGCGCCGGGATCATAGGTGATGACCTGATCGCCGATTTTCAGTTCCTTGCGGAAGCGCAGCAACTGACCGGCGGAATTGAGCAGCGCCTGTTCCGGTTCGTTGGGATAGGCGGCGCGCACGAGCCGGACCATTTCCTCGCGCGTAATGATGTTTGTCAGATCGCCCACCTCGAACCAGCCGATGGCGACAATTTCGCGCGTGCGGAATTCATCATAGAGGCGGCCACGCCCGCCGCTGCGCACCATCCAGGTTTTCATGGCGTTGCACCACCTTGAGAAGCCGCGAGAATCGCCAGCGCTTCGGCAGGGTCGATCCGCCCGTCATACAGTGCACGCCCTGATATCGCGCCCTCCAGCTTGCGCGCATCTGGCGCGGCAAGCGTGCGAATATCATCGAGCGAAGCGAGGCCACCCGAGGCAATTACAGGAATGGACGTGGCATGGGACAGCGCTATCGTTGCCGGCCAGTTAATGCCCTGCAACACGCCATCACGATCGATGTCCGTAAAAATAATCGCGGCGACGCCCGCATCCTCGAACCGTTTGGCCAGATTATGCGCATGCAGTGTCGAAGTTTCGGCCCAGCCTTGCACTGCGACCATGCCCGCACGGGCATCGATGCCGACGGCCACGCGCCCGGGGAATTTTTGCGCCGCTTCTTTCACGAAATCCGGGTCGCGCACCGCAGCCGTACCAATGATGACCCGGCGCACGCCATGCGCAAGCCAGCCTTCGACGGTTTTCAGATCGCGGATGCCGCCGCCGAGTTGCACCGGATTTTTTGTGGCGCGCACGATATTTTCCACCGCGCGCGCATTCACGGGCTTTCCGGCAAACGCGCCATCGAGATCGACGACATGCAGCCAGGCAAAACCCTGGTTTTGAAAATCGAGCGCCTGCGCTGCAGGATCATCGTTGAAGACGGTGGCCTGCGCCATGTCGCCCTTGATGAGGCGGACACAGCGGCCTTCTTTCAGATCAATGGCGGGAAACAGGATCACGGCGACCACCGCAGGAAATTGGCGATCAGCCGCAAGCCGAGCGCCTGACTTTTCTCAGGATGAAATTGCGTGCCGGCAATGTTGCCGCGCGCCACCATCGCCGTCACCGCCGCGCCATGATCGGTGGTCGCAACACAATCGGCCTTATCTGTCACAGTGAAATGGTAGGAATGCACGAAGTAAGCGTGCAGACCCTTCTCACCCGTGGCAATGCCGTCCAACAGCGGATGCGCACGATGCACATCCAAGGCATTCCAGCCCATGTGGGGAATTTTGTAGCTCGCATCGCGCG
>JBOFFO010000618.1:0-2379 GCA_051648665.1 Beijerinckiaceae bacterium
GTTGCAGCGCCTGATTGGCGACATCAAACGCCACATCGGTGCCGAACCGCTTCGCCATCGCACACAGTTGCGTTGCATCCGCATCCTTGCGGTCGAGCGCGGCGGCCGCGCGCCACAGGAAGGTGCGCGCCGCCTCAAGCTCCGTCGCCATGTCCGCAACGCGGAACTGCAGCGCCTGAAATTCGTCGAGCCGTTTGCCGAACGCCTTGCGCTCTTTCATATAGGCCAGCGCCTTGTCGAGCGCGGCCTGCGCGCCGCCGATGGAGGAGGCGCAGATATTCAGCCGCCCGCCATCAAGCCCGGCCATCGCGATCTTGAACCCGATGCCCTCATCGCCGAGCCGATTGGCGACTGGCACGCGCGCATTGTCGAAGGACACAAGCCGCGTCGGCTGCGCATTCCAACCCATTTTCTTTTCGTTCGCGCCGAAGGAAACGCCCGGCATATCCTTCTCGATCACAAGCGTGGAAATGCCGGACGCGCCATTGTCGCCCGTGCGCACCATCGTGACATACACATCCGATGCGCCAGCGCCGGAAATGAACTGCTTCGCGCCATTGACGATGTAATGATCGCCATCGCGCACCGCCCGCGTTTTCAGCGCCGCTGCATCCGACCCTGCGCCCGGCTCGGTCAGGCAATAGCTGGCGATTTTGTCCATCGTGCAGAGCGCAGGCAGATAATGCTGCCGCTGCGCGTCGTTTCCAAAACGGTCGATCATCCAGGCCGACATGTTATGAATGGAAATAAAAGAGGAAACAGTCGGACACCCGGTCGCCAACGCCTCGAAAATCAGCGCCGCATCGAGCCGCGACAGGCCTGAGCCGCCGACATCGTCGCGCACATAGATGCCGCCCATGCCAAGCGCCGCCGCCGCGCGCATTTCCGCCACCGGAAAATGCTTCTGCTCGTCCCACTCCAGCGCCTTGGGTGCGAGCGTTTCTGCAGCAAACGCGCGCGCCATCTCGCGGATCGCGATATGGTCCTCATTGAGCGTGAAAAAACTCATTCACTCCCCCAACAGCGCATAGGCCGTCTGCACCAACGCCACGGGTTTGTTATCCTTTGTCGAAACGAGATCAACCCGACCAAAGGCCATGCCTTTTCCCAACCGCGTCACCTCGGCGATGACGAGAATATCGGCGCCAACAGCCGGTTTCAGGAAATGCGTGGTCTGGTCCACCGTTGTCATCGGGCGGTAGCGGCCTGACGCTGCGGATACGGCGAAAACGAAGGCGGTATCGGCCGCAGCCATGAGCGCCTGCCCGCAAATGATGCCGCCCTCGCGCGCGAGCGCCGGCGACACCGGCAACCGCAGCGTGGCGATCGAACCTTCGATTTTTTCAACCGTAAGATCGAGCGCCTGAATCCAGGGCGCGAACACATCGCGCAGCAGATGGCGCGCGGCGGCGAGATCGAAAACGTTCGATGTCTCCGGCATTTTCAATCCTCCAGCCGCTCGCGCGGGCGGCCAGCCTTCAGCATATCCCCAGCGCGACCACGCACCGGCGACCGTTGCGCATTCAATGGCAAAAAATCCTCGGCGCGCGGCTGTTCGTTGCTGCGGCCCACGAAAACGCGCGGCCCCTTGTCGGTGAACACCACATCGCCATAGGTGAGGCTCCAGTCTTGAAAGAAATTTTCCAGTGGCGCTGGCGCATGCACCGGTGCAGGACGCCGCCCCCGCAGACGCGCGCGTTCATCCTGCATGAGTTTGACCCGCTGACGCTCATACTCCACCCGATCCGCCCACATCTGACGGCAACGCACATTGGTGGCAGCGTCAATCGACGCCTCGCTGCGCCACAATTTTTCGCAAGCCTGCATATCGATGGAACCATCCTGCGCCCAGGCAAAAGCGGCCTGCGACAGGGTAAGCACAAGTGCCCCCGTCACAGGCCCGCGCATCTTACTTCATGGTCGGAATGACAAACTCCGACCCTTCCTTGATGCCGCTCGGCCAGCGCGCCGTCACGGTCTTTGTCTTGGTGTAGAAGCGGAACGCATCCGGCCCATGCTGGTTGAGATCCCCGAAGCCGGAGCGCTTCCAGCCACCAAAGGTGTAATAGGCCAGCGGCACGGGTATCGGCACATTGATGCCGACCATGCCGACATTGACCTTCGCGGCGAAATCACGCGCTGCATCGCCATCGCGGGTGAAAATCGCAGTGCCGTTGCCATATTCATGGTCATTCGTCATTTTCAGCGCGGCGTCGTAATTCTTCGCACGCACCACCGAAAGCACGGGGCCGAAAATTTCTTCCTTGTAGATGCGCATGTCGGTCGTCACATGGTCGAACAGGCAGCCGCCCATGTAGAAGCCGTTTTCGTAGCCCTGCATTGTAAAGCCGCGCCCGTCGACCACGAGTTTTGCGCCTT
>JBOFFO010000619.1:0-2684 GCA_051648665.1 Beijerinckiaceae bacterium
AGTTGTTCACGGCGATGCGCAGCAATGTCAGTGGTTTCGATATTGTTGCCAACCGTTCGCTGTTCTCGCTGGCCAACACCGTGCAGGCGCGCTGAGTTTAGAAGGCCGGGCGCATGCGTCCGGCCTGATGCCCCATGAAATTCCTGCGCACGCGCCTGATCGATCTCGCCATTGTCAGGGTTGGCGTGTCGGTGCTGACCTTCCTGATGATCCGGCTCATCCCCGGCGATGCCGTGGCGATCATGCTCGGCACCAATTCCGAGGTCACGCCGGACCGCATTGCGGAATTGCGCGCGCGGCTCGGCCTCGATCAGCCCATTCTCACGCAATATTTCCAGTGGCTGACCGGCGTGCTTTCCGGCGATCTTGGCGCGTCGGTCTGGACGAAGCGGCCGGTGACGGAGGAAATTGCCGCACACATGTGGCCGACGATCCAGCTGACCGTGCTGGCGCTGGTGATCGGCGCAGGGCTGGCGCTGCCGCTTGGCGTGATCATGGCGCGGCTGCGCGGGCGCGGCTGGGACGTGCTGTTGCAGATCGGCTCCGTCGCCGGCCTGACCATTCCGTCCTTCTGGCTTGGCATCATGATGATCCTTGCGCTGACCCTGTTCGCGCCGGGCTTGCAGGTGCTGGGCTATGTGCCGTTCAGCGAAGACCCGCTGGGCAATATCGCACGGCTGATCTTGCCGGCGTTTGCGCTGGCGCTGCCAATCCTTGCGAATCTCGCGCGGCTCGTGCGGTCGGCCATGCTCGACGCGTTGCAGCAGGATTACATCCGCACGGCGCGGGCCAAGGGCGTGCCGGAACATAAAATCCTGTTCAAGCATGCACTGCGCAATGCGCTGATTCCGTTTGTCACCAGCGCCGGCATCATGACCGGCTATCTTCTTGGCGGTGCGATTGTTGTCGAACAGGTGTTCGCCATTCCCGGTCTGGGTCGGCTTATTCTTGGTGCAATCGCGGAGCGCAATTATCCGCTGGTGCAGGCCACCATTCTCGTCATCACCTTTACGTTCGTGTTCGTGAATTTCATTGTCGATATGCTGTACGCCGTGATCGACCCACGGGTGCGGCTGTGAGCGGGGCACGCAAACCGCCATCGCTGTTGCTGGTGATCGCCGTCGCCGCCGTGGGGGTGTTGATGGCCGTGGCGCTGCTTGCGCCGTGGCTCTCGCCATATGATCCGCTGGCGCAGAGCATCGTCGCGCGCTTGAAAGGGCCAAGCGCGGCGCACTGGCTGGGCACGGACCAGTTCGGGCGCGATCTTTTCTCGCGCATTTTGCACGGCTTGCGCGCCTCCTTCGGAATTTCTTTCGCGGCTGTCAGCGTGGCCTTGCTCATCGGTGGCACACTGGGCCTGTGCGCCGCTTATTTCCGTGGCTGGACTGAGCGCATCGTCATGCGCGCCATGGATATTGTCTTCGCCTTTCCGGTGATGCTGCTGGCGATTGGCGTCATCGCCATGCTCGGCCCCGGCGCGTGGCCGACGGCGATTGCGATTGCCGTGGTCTACACGCCAATCTTTGCGCGCCTGCTGCGCGGCCCGGCGCTGGTGATTGCTGAAAGCGATTATGTCGCCAGCGCGCGCACCATCGGCGCATCACACGCACGCATTATTTTCATGCATATCCTGCCGAATCTCGCCAGCGTTGTGCTGGTGCAGACCAGCCTGCTCCTGTCCGCTGCGATATTGGTCGAGGCGTCTTTGTCCTTTCTCGGCCTTGGCACGCAGCCGCCTGCACCCTCGCTCGGTTCAATGCTGTCGGAAGGGCGCAATTTCCTGCTCCTGTCGCCGTGGAGCGCCATTTTTTCCGGCGTCGCCATTCTCATCCTCGCCTTTGCACTCAATCTGCTTGGCGATGTGCTGCGCGATACGCTCGATCCGCGCTTGCGCGGCGAGCGATGATCGCCTTAAGCCGGCGCAAAGCGGCGCTTGGCCCAGCCGTGCAACGCCTGTAATCGCGGCAAGGCAATCGCGCCGTCCATGACTTCCAGCCGGCCCCAGCGGTTGATGGTGTGCAGCCGCGTGCCCGGCCATGCTGTATCCGGTCTGATCCGCCCCACGATGTCCTGCCTGAATTGCGTGCGCGAAAGCTGGGTCACCGCAGCGATGTTCAGCGCTGCGCCATAAATCATGCTGCAATCCTGCACCGGCCGCAGCAGGCGGCCCTGGTGCATGCCCATCGCGCCGCCGGGCCGCGCCACGGCGCCGTCAATCAGCACCGGATTTTTGTCATGGGGGTGCCACGGGCCAAGGGGCGAGCTTGCCCAATACATCTCCAGCGTATCGGAGTACCCGCCATCACCGGGCCGCGTCACCGTGAACATCCACCACAGCCCGTCATGCTGATGCAGCGTTGTATCCGCCGCTTCGATCCCCCGGAGCAGAACGCTGTGCTTTTCCCACCGCCATGGAAATTCCGTGCAGGCATAGAGCGCAATTTCGCAAGCCTGCGACGATTCCGGGATCATCCATAAACGCCCCTCATGGACGAACAGGAAAGGGTAGGAGAGGTGGTGGGCTTCTTCCACGACTGTCCGCACTGCGCCCGGTTTTCCATCCGCATCAAACAGCAGCGCAGACAGAATGCCCTTGCCATCGGCATATCGCAGTTCCTCAAACAGCAGCGCATATTGGCCCTGCCATTCCACGGGAAAGGGGTCGGCGTAAAAGCGATCCCCCG
>JBOFFO010000620.1:0-3217 GCA_051648665.1 Beijerinckiaceae bacterium
GGCGCGATGGCCAGACCATCGCCCGCGTCGCGCTCGATCCGATCCCTGATCTTGTGCCGCTGGTGACTGTGACCAAGCCGCCGCAGCATGGCCAGCGCGGCGCGCTGACGCTGTTCTACAAGTTCGAGGATGATTACGGAATCGCCAGCGCCGAGGCGCAGTTCAAGCCGCTCGTCGGCGGACAGGTTGATGCGGGCGCGCAGCCGCTGGTCGATCCGCCACAGGTTCAGCTGGCCCTGCCGGGCGAGCCGGGCGGGGTAGGCGAAGGCCAGACCAGCGCCGACCTTGCCAGCCACCCCTGGGCCGGCGCGAAAGTCCAGATGGTCATTACCGCGAAGGACGAGGCCGGGCAGGACGGCGCATCGGACCCGATTGAGGTCACGCTGCCGCAGCGCCCCTTCGGCCATCCTCTTGCCAAGGCGCTGACCGAACAGCGCCGCACCCTCGTGCTCGACGCCCGCAAGCGCAGCCGCGTGCTGCGCTCGCTTGAGGCGCTGATGATCAATCCGGAGCGCTATACGCCCCAGCCCGGCGTCTGGCTGGGCCTCAAAACCGCTCACAATCGCCTGCGCGCCGCCCGCAGCAAGGAATCGATGCTGGAGGTCGCGGAATATCTCTGGGGCATGGCCGTGTTTCTGGAAGACGGCGATCTCAGCCAGGCCGAGCGGGATTTGCGCGCGGCGCAGGAAGCCTTGCGGCAGGCGCTGGAGCGCGGCGCCAGCGACGAGGAAATCAAGAAGCTGATGCAGGATCTGCGCGCGGCGCTGGACAAATACATGCAGCAGCTCGCCGAGCAGATGCGCCGGGATGGCCGCGATCCGCAGGAGGCCCGCCCACTCGGTCCCAATGACCGGGTCATCACCCAGCGCGACCTGCAACGCATGCTTGACCGCATGGAGCAGATGGCGCGCGAAGGCTCGCGCGACGAGGCGCGCCGCATGCTCGATGAAATGCAGCGCATGCTGGAAAATCTCCAGCAGGCCCGGCCCCAGCGCGGCCGCCAGCAGAACCAGCAAGCGCGTGAAATGAATCGCGCCCTGGAAGATCTCGACCGGATGATCCGCGACCAGCAGCGCCTGCGCGACGAGACGTTCCAGCAGGGTCAGAATGGCGAGCAGCAGAGCCAGCGCCGCGACCGCATGCGGCAGGGACAGCAGCAGCGCAATCAGGCCCAGCGCGGGCAGCAGGGTCAGCGCCAGCAAGGCCAGCGGCAACAGGGCCAGCGCGGCCAGCAAGGGCAAGGCGAGCAGGAGCAGGCCGAGAACGAGGGGCAGGAGGGCGAAGGCCAGGATGGCCAGCAGGCCGAGGGGCAAGAGGGCCAGCAAGGCCAGCAGGGCCGGGGCCGTCAGGGCCGGGGGCAATCCCTTGCTGAACGTCAGGAACAGTTGCGCCAACGGCTCGAGAATCTGCGCAACCGCATGCGCGGCATGGGCCAGAACGGCGAGCAGATGGGCGAGGCCGAGGACGCCATGCGCGAGGCCGAGCGCGGCCTCCAGCAAGGACAGGACGGGCAAGCCGCCGATGCCCAGGGCCGCGCCCTGGAAGCGCTGCGCCGGGGTGCACAGCAGATGGCCCAGCAGATGATGGACGGCATGGGCGAGCCGAATGGCGATCAGGCCGATGGCACGGACAATGGCCGCGACCCCAACAATCCCGATGACCGCCGCCGCGCCGGCACCGACGATGCCGATCCGCTCGGCCGCCCGCCGCCAACGCGCGATGCGCCGGACACCAGCCGCTACCGGGTGCCGCAGGCCGGCGAATCGGCTGCCCAGCGTGCCCAGCGCGTGCTTGAGGAGCTGCGCCGCCGCCTCTCCGACCCGTCACGCCCGACGGAAGAGCTGGATTATCTGCGCCGCCTGCTCCGGCCTTATTGAGCCGCTCACGGAGCCGCGACCATTGGCGGCTGGCGCTGGTTATCAGGCCAGCCTACATAGCGCCCTCACCTATCCGCACCGTGGAGCCGCCATGAACGCCCTCGTCTCTGCCGCCACGCCCATCGCCGTTGGCGCCGTCGCCATCGTGCTGCTGATGGGGCTGTTCAACATGATGCGGGGCGGCTCACCCAACACCTCACAAAAATTGATGCGCTGGCGCGTCGGCCTGCAATTCGTCGCCATTATTGTGATTCTCGGCGTGCTCTGGCTGCGCAGCGGCTGACCGGATTGCCCGCCATGGGCGGGTGTCATGGTCTTGCCGTATCCGGAGGCCAGCCTGCCCGTCTCCCCCTTATTGAATCGCGAAGCAACGCTCAGCGTTGGCTTGCGTGAAAGGAAAATCCCTTGGTCGTTCTCAACCGCATCTACACCCGCAAGGGCGACGACGGCACCACCCGCCTGAGCGACGGCGCGCTGCGCCACAAATCCGACCTGCGCATTGAGGCCTATGGCACGGTGGATGAAACCAATGCCTGCATCGGCATGGCGCGGCTGTCCACCGGAACGACCGCGCCGCATATCGATGCCATGCTCGCGCGCATTCAAAACGACCTGTTCGATCTCGGCGCGGATTTATCCACGCCGCACGAGGTGGAGATGAAATGGGAGCCGCTGCGCATCCTTGATGCGCAGGTGGACCGGCTCGAACAGGAAATCGATGCACTCAACGTGCATCTCGCGCCGCTGAATTCCTTCATCCTGCCCGGCGGCTCCGCTGCGGCGGCGCATTTGCATCTGGCGCGCACGGTCTGCCGCCGCGCCGAGCGCGTGCTCGTCGCCTTTCAGCAATCGACCGATGAAAAAATCTCGCCCGCCGCACTAAAATATCTCAACCGCCTCTCGGATTTTCTGTTCGTCGCCTCGCGCGCGGTGAACAGCAACGGCGCCGATGATGTGCTGTGGGTGCCGGGGAAGAACAGGTAGGTTTCTTTTCGGTGTCAGGAGCAGGCGTGAGACATGCAAAGAATTTCGCGATGCCAGTGCGGCAGCGTCGTGTGCGAAGGCAGCGGCGAACCGATTCTATCGGCGGTTTGCTACTGCCGCGACTGTCAGGAGGGTAGCCGCCGCATAGAGGCGATGCCGACTGCGCCGACTTTGCGCGATCCTGATGGTGGAACACATTACCTGACATACCGCGACGACCGCTTTCGGTGTGTCGCCGGCGCGGAATTGTTGGTGCCGCACCGCCTCAAGCCCAAATCGGCAACGCGGCGGATGGTGGCCTCCTGCTGCAATTCCGGCATGTTCTTGAAATACGAAAAAGGGTTCTGGACGTCCGC
>JBOFFO010000621.1:0-2055 GCA_051648665.1 Beijerinckiaceae bacterium
TATGGCTTCGCCGCTGCTGTCTATTTCATCTTCTGCTTCGGGATGTCCCGCTATTCGCTCTATATGGAGCGGCGGCTGGCGACCGGCCATAAACGTTGAGGGAGCGTCCCATGTCCACTGCCAAGCTGGCCACAAATACTGGCAACCCCACGGCCATTGAGATGCAGGCCGTCAACAAATGGTATGGTGAATTTCATGTGCTGCGTGACATCAATCTCAATGTTGCGCGCGGCGAGCGTATTGTGGTTTGCGGGCCGTCCGGCTCGGGCAAATCCACGATGATCCGCTGCATCAACCGCCTTGAGGAACACCAGAAAGGCCGCATCATCGTTGATGGCATCGAGCTGACGAATGATCTGAAGCGCATCGATGAAATCCGCCGCGAGGTCGGCATGGTGTTTCAGCACTTCAACCTGTTTCCGCATCTGACCATCCTGGAAAATTGCACGCTCGCGCCGATCTGGGTAAAGAAAATGCCGAAGAAGGAAGCGGAAGAGGTGGCGATGCACTACCTCAAGCGCGTCCGCATTCCTGAGCAGGCTTTGAAATATCCCGGCCAGCTTTCCGGCGGTCAGCAGCAGCGCGTGGCGATTGCGCGCTCATTGTGCATGAATCCCAAGATCATGCTGTTCGACGAGCCGACATCGGCGCTCGATCCGGAAATGGTGAAAGAGGTGCTCGACACCATGGTGTCGCTCGCCAATGAAGGCATGACCATGATTTGCGTCACGCACGAAATGGGCTTTGCCCGTCAGGTCGCCGACCGGGTGATCTTCATGGATGCGGGCCAGATTGTCGAAATGAATACGCCTGACAAGTTCTTTGCCAACCCGCAGCATGAGCGCACCAAGCTCTTCCTCAGCCAGATCCTGCATTAGATCGCGCCGTGTTTTGACGGAAAACGTCAAAACACGGGAAACGTGATCGATTCCCTGAGTACAGGGCATGCCTGTTTCTGTGAAAACACGGCATGGTCCAGGGCCTGTAGCAGCAATTACAAAAGCCGCCTGCGGGCGGCTTTTTTCTGTGCGCATGGCCGCGCCGCATCCGGCGCCATTGTCATCGCCGCGTGGCGATGCACAGTGCGTGCAACGGGAGAAAAACCATGACCTTGCGTGTCGCTGTTGGCGGGTTCCTGCACGAAAGCCATTCCTTTGCGCCGCAACCGGCGGGCTATGACGATTTTGTCCGTCCCGGCGGATTTCCGCCGCTGAGCGGCGGCGAAGCGATGCTGGCGGCATTGCAGGGCGCGTCGGTCGCCGCTGCCGGCATGATCGCGCAATTGCGTTCACGCGGCGATAATGTCGTGCCGTTGCTCTGGGGCTTTGCCTCGCCCTCGGCGCCGGTGACTCGGCAAGCATTTGAACGCATAGCCGGAGAGTTGATTGACCGGCTGGCACGCGCGCAGCGCGAGGCGCCGCTTGATGGCGTGCTGCTTGATCTGCACGGCGCGATGATGACCGATGATTTTCCGGATGCCGAGGCAGAATTGCTGCGCCGCGTGCGCGTCATCGTAGGCGAGGAAACGCCGGTGCTGTGCGCGCTGGATCCGCACGTCAACCTCACCGCAGAAATGGTGGCGCGCTGCGATGGTTTTGTCGCCTATCGAACCTATCCCCATGTGGACATGAAGGAGACGGGCGCGCGCGTGGTGGATCTGTTCGCGCGGCGCGTGGCGCGCGGTTCAGCCTTCGCCAAGGCGTTTCGGGCCGTTGATTTTCTGACGCCGATCACGGCGCAATGCACGCTGGTCGAGCCGATGGCCGGCCTGATGCGCGTGCGCGGTGATCTGGCGCGCGGCAATGATATTGCCGAACTCAGCCTCGGCTTCGGTTTTCCCTATTGCGATTTTCCCGGCTGCGGTCCGGCGCTGGTCTGTTACGCCGATGATCTGGCGAGTGCAGACCGCGCTGCGGATGCGCTGCTCAGCGAATACCATGCACGCCGCACCGCATTTTCCGGCGGCGTTGTTTCGGCGCAGGCAGGTGTGGCGCGCGCCATCGCCGCCCCGCGCGGCCCCATTGTTCTCGCGGATACGCAGGATAATCCCGGCGG
>JBOFFO010000622.1:0-2788 GCA_051648665.1 Beijerinckiaceae bacterium
GGCGATGCGCCCATCCACAACGCGCCAAAAATCCATATAAGGAATATCCACGCGCAGGCCCGTCGGAGCAATGCCCATGAAAGGGCCGGAATGGGTTGCCTCGATATGCCCGAAGCAAGAGACCCAATCGCCATCCGCGATAAACTTCTCGGTCTTGTAAATGCGTTCGGAAAATGCCGCGCGCAGCGGCAACTGCCAGTTGCGCCGGAATTCGGCCACGCCGCGTTTGACGCCGCAGCCGGCATTGCCCCGCCAGACAAAATCCTCATGGAAATGCTGCGCCATGTCATTGCTGTTGGCGCCGAGCGCCGCCTCCATGCGCTGGATGGCAGCAAGCGTCGCTGCGGAGCGCGCGCGATGAATGTCTGCATCGCTCATGGCATCGCCCCTGCCACGCGCTGGCCAGTGACAGCATCAAAGAGATGACAGATGCGGGCCGGAACATGCGCCGACAATGTGTCGCCAATGCGCGCTTTGAAATCCTTCGCTGATTTGATAGCGGCAAACGCACCAACGCCCAATTGCAGCGTAGCCATCGAAGAATCGCCCAGCAACTCCATCGAATAGACTGGCGCAGTCACTTCTCCCGTAGCCGCGACCTGCGCATCCTCCGCGCGGAAGCCGAGAGTCACAGGCCCATCCGGCACTGTAAATCCGGGTATGGTGACGCCCGGCGCCGTGAATGTGCCGCTGTTGATTGCTCCCGAGATCAGATTCATCGCCGGGTTGCCAATGAATGAAGCGACAAATGTATTGGCCGGACGGTCATAAATGTCGAGGGGCGTACCCACCTGCTGCACCTCGCCCTTGCTCATCACCACAACGCGATCAGCCAGGGTCATCGCCTCGATCTGGTCGTGCGTGACATAGATGGTGGTGGTTTTAAGTTCGTGATGGAGATTTTTAATTTGCGCCCGGGTGGATACGCGCAACTTGGCATCAAGATTCGACAGCGGTTCATCCATCAAGAATACTTTGGGTTTGCGTACGATGGCGCGCGCCAGCGCCACGCGTTGCCGCTGGCCACCGGAAAGCGCTGCAGGCTTGCGATCAAGCAGCTCCGTCAGCTCGACTGTTTTCGCTGCCTTCATCACGCGCTCGGCGTGGTCAGCTTCCGGAATTTTTCGTACCTTCAGCGGAAAGCGGATATTCTCATACACTGTCATGGTTGGATACAGTCCGTAGGACTGGAACACCATGGCGATGTCACGGTCCTTGGGATCAAGGTCGTTAACGACGCGGTCGCTGATGCGGATTTCACCTTCACTCACATCTTCAAGCCCGGCGATCATGCGCATCGTCGTGGTCTTGCCGCAACCGGATGGGCCGAGCAGCACGAGAAATTCGCCGTCAGCGATGTGAAGATTCATCGTCTTGACGCCGGTTACCGCACCCCAGCGCTTGGACAGATTGACCAGTTGAATATCAGCCATGCATCACCCCTTCACCGCGCCGGCTGTGAGGCCGGAAACAATCTGGCGCTGGAAAAACATGACCAGCAGGAACAGCGGTGCTGTCACCGACACAACCGAGGATACGGCAAACATCACATTGCCTTCCGTTTGGGTCGTGCCGAGAAAGCTGGCAATTTTCGGTATCATTGTCTGATTCTGCTTCGACAGCAGCATCGAAGTCACAACAAAATCATTGTAGGCCAGCAGGAAGGAGAACAGCCCGGTGGTGATCACACCCGGCCACATCACCGGAATAATCACATGGCGGAAGGCCTGAAACGGCGTGCATCCATCCACCCGGGCGCTCTCATCAAGATCTTTTGGGATATTCTTGAAGAAGGCCGTCAGCATCCACAGCGTGAATGGCTGGTTGATGGCCACCAGCACGATAATTGCGGTCGGCAAATGCCCCCACATGTTCCACTGATAGAACGGCAGCAGATAGCCTGACACGAGTGTCAGCGGCGGCATCGCGCGGAACACCAGGGCGATGAGCAGCAACCAGAATGCGTAGCGATAAGTCGAGCGGCTCAGCGCATAGCCGCCAAGCGTGCCGAAGGTCAGCGAAATTACGACGACACAGATAACGACGATCATCGAGTTCATTGCAGCCCGCCAGAATTCCTCCTTGATCCACGCGCCATAATAGCCCGCGCTGGTGAAGGAAGAGCCATGCTCAGCCTGCGTCAACGGTCCTGTCAGTGCATTCCACCAGCTCGCTTTCGAGAAGAAATCACCCTCCACTTTGAAGCTGCCCCATAGCGTCCACGCAAATGGAAAAATCGCGATAAGCAACCAGAGCACCATGAAGCCACTGATGATCAGATTGAGGGGTAGCGGGCGCTTTTGCGTGCGGACTGACATCATGGACCTCCTTACGCCTTGCCAAACTGGCGCCAGGTGCGCACGAGGATTGGTGACAGCAGAACGAGCACGCCGGCAATGGTCAGAACCGAAGTCGCTGCAGCCGAAGACAAGAGCCGCGTCTCGCCGCCAAGATCAGAATAAATGAAATAGGATAAGGATTGCGCATGCGCGCCTGCATTGAAGCTGACGATGGGCTCAAATACGCGAAAATTATCCATAATCTTGATCAGGAACATGAATGTCGTCAGCGGCAGTAGATGCGGCAGCACGATGTAGCGAATCCGCTGCCAGCGCGATGCCCCATCGAGCCGCGCGCTTTCCATTGTGTCCTGCGGCAAGGTTTGCAGCCCCGCATAATATACGACGAAGGCGAAAGGCGCGGTTGACCAGATGCCGTAAACGATCAGCATGATCCAGGTCAGAGTGGTCGAGGCTTTCAACGATAGGCTTGGGTCATTCGCCAGCCA
>JBOFFO010000623.1:0-1746 GCA_051648665.1 Beijerinckiaceae bacterium
AACGTCATTGATCCGATTGCGCTTGCATCGCACTTCGGCGTCGATCAGATGCGTTATTTTTTCCTGCGCGAAGTGCCATTTGGCGGAGACGGGTCTTATAGCCCGGAGGCGATCATCGCACGCACCAATGCCGATCTTGCCAATGATCTCGGCAATCTGGCGCAGCGTTCGCTCAGCATGATCAACAAGAATTGCGGCGGCATGCTGCCGGCGCTGGCCGATTTGACAGAGGCTGATGCGGCGATGCTGGCAATGGCCGATGCGCTGCCAGAAAAAGCGCGCGCGGCGATGCGGGATTTCGCCATTCACACGCTGCTGGCAGATGTCTGGGCGGTCGTGTCTGAAGCCAACCGCTATTTCGCCTCGCAGGAGCCTTGGGCGTTGAAGAAAACCGATCCCGCACGCATGAATACGGTGCTCGCCGTGACAGCGGAAATTCTGCGCGCTGTCGCGATCATGGCGCAGCCCGCCATTCCCGTGGCAGCGGCAAAATTGCTCGATCTGGTTATGGCGCCGCAGGATAAGCGCCTGATTGCCGATGTCGGCGCCCACGGCCGCATCGCCGCAGGCACCGCATTACCTGCGCCAGCGCCGATTTTCCCGCGGTACTTCGAAGCAGAAGCGGACTCTAAAGCCTGATGTTGATCGACAGTCACTGCCATCTCGATTTTCCCGATATGGCGCAGGATCGGGATGGCGTTCTGGCGCGTGCGCGCGCCACTGGCGTCGGTTTGATGCTCACGATCTCGACGCATGTAGCGCGGTTCCAAACCTATACGGCCTTGGCGGAAGCGCATGGGGATATTTTCTGCACGGTCGGCACCCATCCGCACAATGCCGGCGAGGAGCCGGACACCGCCGTCACAACACTGGTTGAATTGTCGCGCCATCCGCGCTGCGTTGCGATCGGCGAGGCGGGGCTTGATTTTTTCTATGACAAGGCGCCGCGCGATGTTCAGGAACGGGTGTTCCGCACCCACATCGCGGCGGCCCGCGAAACACAGTTGCCGTTGATCATCCACGCGCGCGATGCCGACGAAATAATGATTGCCATTCTGCGCGAAGACCACGCACGCGGCGCATTTCATGCCGTGCTCCATTGCTTTTCGTCCGGTGAGTCCGTGGCGCGCTGCGGCATCGATCTGGGATTTATGATTTCCTTTTCCGGCATTCTCACTTTCAAGAACTCAGAAGACATTCGCCGCATCGCCGCGCTTGTGCCGCGCGCGCAACTGCTCGTCGAAACAGACGCGCCTTATCTCGCGCCGACGCCGTTTCGTGGCAAACGCAATGAACCCGCTTTTGTGGCCCACACCAATGCGGTGCTGGCCGATGTGCATGGCGTCAGCGCCAGCGACATGGCGGCGATCACCACGGAGAATTTCCTGCGCTATTTTCCGAAAGCGGCGCAGCAGTTCATTCCAGCGGCATCGAGCGCGGCGTGACGACGACGCTCACCATCCTCGGTTGCGGCTCCTCCGGCGGCGTGCCCCGCGCGGGTCAGGGCTGGGGCGCGTGCGATCCCGACGAACCCAAGAACCGGCGGCGGCGCTGTTCGGTGCTGGTGGAAAAAACCGGGCAGGGGGGCCGCACCACCCTGCTCGTCGATACCTCGCCCGATCTGCGCGAGCAGCTTCTTGACGCCGATGTGCGGCACCTCGATGCGGTGCTGATGACGCATGACCATGCGGACCACACCCACGGCATCGACGATCTGCGCCCGCTGGTGATGATGAGCCGCACGCG
>JBOFFO010000624.1:0-1678 GCA_051648665.1 Beijerinckiaceae bacterium
CAAAACCGAAAATCAGCAAGGGATCGACAAACACGGTCACCGCGCCTGCGATGAGCGTCACAAGCATGGCGCGGCGCGCATCTCCGACAGCCCGCAGCACGCCGCTCAGGCCCATGCCAAGCGCCATCAGCGCATTGGACGGTAGCGCGATATAGAGAAAATCACGCGCTACATCCGCCGCGCGGCCACTCGCGCCGAGCAGACTGAGAAAACGGGGCAGGAATGGCAATACAAGCAGCGTCACTGCAATACCGGCAAGCGCCATCGCCGTCAGATTTGCCGCAGCAATTTCGCGTGCTTTTGCCCGATCACCGGAGCCAACAGCCTTGCCGACCAGCGCACCGATTGTGATCATCAAACCGATATTGACCGACATGGTGAAGAACAGCACCACGGTCGCAAAGCCGACGCCGGCCGTAACAACCTTGTCGCCAAGCCAGGAAATATAAAGCAGCGACAGAAAGTCGACGAAGAAAATGGCCAGCAAACCGGCAGCGCCGGTCATGGTCATCACGACCACATGGCGCATGGTGGAACCGGTGACAAACTTCGGCGGAGGAGGCGGCGGAGGTGCAGAAGATGGCGATGGCGCAGAGGGATCCGTCATTGCGGCTGGCTTTCAATCACCGCGCGCGTTTCCTCATTCAACGCCCGCGTTTGGGTTTTCGGCTGCGCCAAAGGCTCAGGCTTCAGCAGATGAACACCGCCCATCAGGCCTTCGGATTGCTGAATAAGCAGCCGCTGCTCATCACGCCGCCGCACATCATCCACCACCTCGCGCGCGCGCTCGGCGCTGACGCCAAGTTCACGCAAGACAGCGCCGCCGAACCCCATCGCGGACAGCATGGTTTCGCGCATGTGGAAATCAGCGCCGGCCTTGGCAAGCTCAATGGCATGGCGGCGATCAAAGGCGCGCACATAAATGCGGGCCAACGGAAACTGTTCGCGCGTCAGTTCCGTGATGCGCAAGGCCACATCGGGTTTGTCGACGCAAATAGCAATGAGACGCGCGCGCGCCGCACCGGCAGCGTGCAATACATCCAGGCGCGAACCATCGCCAAAATACACCTTCACGCCAAAACGCGGCGCAACCTTGATGACTTCTACATCCGTGTCGATAACGGTGACGTCAACGCCTTCCGTCAGCATTACCTGATTGACGATCTGGCCGAAGCGGCCAAATCCGATGACCAGCACAGAGCCGGAAGCGCCATCAAAGTTCTCTTCCGGCAAATCTGACATCACCAGAGCGCGCGCTGCCTCGCGCCGGGCGATGACGGTTTCGATAGCCTTGGCGACAAGCGGCCCCAACAGCATCGTGAGCGCCGCCGCAGCGGTCACCAGCGCCGCCTGCACCGGCTGCAACATTGCAAGTCCGGCAGCCATCGGCACCAGCACGAACGAAAATTCGCCGGCAGGCGACAACAGCGCCGCAGCGCGCCATGCATCCTGCCAGTCTGAACAGGTCCGGCGCAGCAGAATGGCCGCGAGCACTATCTTCCCTGCCAGCAACAGGGCAGTCATGGCCAAAAGCGGCAACGCATATTGGGCGAGCAATGGCAGATCGAGTCCCATGCCGACGCTCATGAAAAACAGCCCGAGCAGCAACCCGCGAAAGGGTTCGATGTCGGCTTCGAGCTGATGCTTGAAATTGGATTCCGCCAGCAGCAGCCCTGCC
>JBOFFO010000625.1:0-2348 GCA_051648665.1 Beijerinckiaceae bacterium
ATTGTCACGATCGGGAAATTCATGCCGTAGGGCTTGCCAGTATCGGGATCGATGCTCGCCGGGCCAGTGGTCGTGGTTTTGGGATCGCCGGTATTGAGATTTACCAGCGTATCGGAAGAGATTACGAAATATTTGTTGGTGTCGATGGCCTTTCCGGGGCCAATAATCGAATCCCAATAGCCGGGCGCGGCATCACTGGCGGCATATTTTCCGGCTGCGTGCGAGTTGCCGGAAAAGAAATGGCAGATCAGGATGGCGTTCGAACGATCGGCGTTGAGCGTGCCGTAACTTTCCCATCCAACGCGGACATTTTTCAGCGTTTTTCCCGATTGCGTTGCGAAGGAGGGAATTTCAAAGACCTTCTTTTCGACGATCAACTCCTGTGCCTGCGCGGGCGTCAAGGCTAAGCCGGCGAAAAATGCGGCTGACAGTAAGGCGCTCTTGATTGCGGCGCGCTTCGTGATCATTCCACCGTGCAGAACTGGATTCGGCATTGGCGTACTCCTTCCGATGATGTGCGTGCATCGTGACGCCGGAAAAGCCTGCACGCAAGCCGGCGTGTGCGGAAAATTCTAGAGCGTTTCCAGCAACCCGCGCATCAATGCCTGTCGCGGCGCGACGGAGGACAGCAACCCATATTCCTGCAAGGTGTGTGCGCCATCACCATCGATGCCAAGTCCATCGAGCGTAGGCACGCCAAGGGCAGCAGTGAAATTGCCATCAGAGCCGCCGCCCGTCAGCGGCACTTCGCCCAGCGTGACGCCGATCTTGCGGGCAATGGCGGCAGCCTGCCCATACAATGCCGCGCCTTCCGCCGTGCGCTCCATCGGCGGGCGGTTCATCGCGCCGGTGACCGTTACCTTCACATCGGGATTGAAGGCCGTGAGTCGGAGAATATTGTCGGCAAAGTGGTGGCCATCTTCATCCGTGACCACGCGAAGGTCGATGCAGAACGAGGCTTTCTGCGGGATGACATTGGCCGCTGTACCGCCTTGCATCATGCCGACCGTGGTGGTGACGCCGCGCGTGTAATCAGTCATCGCCTCAACGGCGAGAATAAGCCGGGCAGCTTCGCGGATCGCGCTGCGGCCATCGCTATGGCGCGCGCCGGCATGGGCGGGGCGGCCTTCAATCTCGACATCAAATCGGCCGACGCCCTTGCGACCCGTAACGCATTTGCCGCCATCGCGCGCCGGCTCGGTCACCAGCGAGAATGCCGCCTCCCGCGCCAGCTTTTCGATCACCGCGCGCGATATCGGGCTACCGATTTCCTCATCCGGCGTGAACAGAAAGACCAGCGGCCTCTGCAAGTTCTTGCTTTTTGCCGCCTGCTTGAACGCCTGCAAGGCGAGCCATGCTCCGCCCTTCATGTCGTAGATACCGGGACCAAAGAGGCGGTCGCCCTCGACGCGCACTGGCAAATCGCGTGCGACCGTGCCAACGGGATGCACGGTGTCGAGGTGGGACAACACGAGCGTCGATTTTTCGCTGTTGCGCGGGCCGGCGCGCAGAATGACCATATCGCCAAGGCCGTCCCGGCCAGGAATGCGCTCATGGGCAATATCGGCCTCACGCGCCTCGGCCACGACGAGATTCATCATGGCGTTGACCCCCGGCGCATGATGCGTCGGGCTTTCTACAGCCGTCCATGCGGACAAGGCTGCTACAGTCGGATCGTCCCCGGCGCTCATGGCGACACCGATCAAAACGGAATATCGTCGTCGAGGTCACTGTTACGCGGCGCATTGCCACGGCTGCCGCCGCCACCACCGCCCGAATTGCCACCACCGCCAGAACCGCCGCCACCGCTGCGGTAACCGCCGCCACCGCCGCCGCGCTCCATGGCACCGGATCGGCCAAATTCACCACCGCTACGGCCACCGCCACCGCCCGCATATTCGTCGTCGCCGCCTTCGCCGCGGCCGCTCAGAATGGTGAGTTCACCACGGAATCGCTGCAACACGATTTCCGTCGTGCGGCGCTGGTTGCCGTCCTTGTCCTGATATTCGCGGGTCTGAAGCTGACCCTCGATGTAAACCTTGGTGCCCTTCTTCAGATATTGCTCGGCAACCTTGGCAAGATTTTCGTTGAAAATGATGATATTGTGCCACTCGGTCTTTTCACGGCGTTCACCGGTGCTCTTGTCACGCCATGTTTCAGATGTGGCGATGCTGAAATTCACCACCGGGTCACCATTGCCCGTGCGGCGCATTTCCGGGTCACGCCCCAGATTGCCGATCAGCATTACCTTATTCAAACTGCCAGCCATACGCTTTCTCTGCCTGCTCTTTCACTCACCAATTGTATTGCACGGTAGCCCGGAAATGTCCTGCGGTCAGCATCGCGCT